>NZ_SMMF01000963.1:327218-340079 GCF_009711355.1 Roseibium sp. RKSG952
AACACCAGACTGGGCCGGATATCCAAAGAACAATGCCCCCGCCGCACCAATCAGGTTCTGGAATACAATCGTGACTAAAGTCAGGAGCAGAAGGATCAGCAAAGGCTTACCACCCGCGATCAGGTCTGACAGCCGGGCGTTGAGACCGATTCCGGCAAAGAACAACACCAGCAGAAAATCCCGGGTATTCAGTTCAAACGAAAGCTCTACGCCAAACAGAAGATACAGCAACAGCACCACAAGCGATGCCAACAGCCCGCCAGTGACCGGTTCGGGGATATTGAAGCTGCGCAGGGTCGCGACACGGGCATTGATCTCGGCGCCCAGAAGATAGACGGCGAAGCCCAGCGTTGCGGTCAGAAAGTCTGGGATCTCAAACGTGTATCCCATGTTGCTCCCTCAATTCTGCGGTCTGGGCGGACATTCCTCACCAACGACAGTGCCATCATAGGCTTTCTCGCCGCAATTGTTCAGTGAATGCCAGATGTAACCTTTGCCATCCTCTGTCACTGCTACGATCCGATCAACACCATAGTGGATGTTCTTGGTGCCGATAAAGGCGCTCGCCTTTCCGGATTTCAGCGCATCCGCAAGGGAAACGGCATCGTAACAATCAAACCAACCCGGCGCAGTCAGTGGTTCCGGCTTCTCTGCGGGCATGAATCCTTCGGCCAACTGATCTGGTCTCAGATCGGTTTCAAAGCAAGCGCGGAACCGGATCGGAGAGCTGTCGGCATCAATCGCCTGAAACTGGCTGTATTCGATGGGTTCGGCCTGCTCGGTCGTTGCAGACAGCAACACCACGTCCTCACCAGGCTTGGGTTCGACCTCATAGTAAAACCCGTAAACCTGCAGGTAATACATGCCAACACCGGCGGTGACGGCGCACACCACAAGAATGATTGCCAACAGTTTTCCTGTCATCAGTCTGCTCTCCTGCTCATGCCGCCTCTTTCAAGATCGTTGAAAATAGGACAGGTTTAAAGCCAATACAGTTGGTTACGAGGCTCTTTGAATGGATACGACCCTTGCCGTGGGATTTTTTGGCGCGCTGTTCGCGATCATGAACCCGATTACAAATCTGCCGGTGTTTCTGAGCGTGACGGATGGTCTTTCGGTTTCGGACCAAAGAAAGGTCGCTGTAAAAACATCGCTTTACTGCCTGATCCTCGGCAGTGCCTTTGCGGCCATCGGCAGTCAGGCTCTTGGCCTGTTTGGTATCAGCGTTGACGATCTGCGTGTTGCGGGCGGCCTGGTGGTTCTCATGATCGGGTTGAACATGCTGAACGGTGGCGAAAGCAGCTCGCATCACGGCACCGAAAGCGAGAAGCAATCCTATCCTGCCCCCGAAACCGTCGCCTTTTACCCGCTGGCCTTTCCGATCCTCGTAGGTCCGGGCACGATCACAACCCTGATCCTTTATGCACATCATATATCCGGGGCGGCTGATGCGATTGCCTTTGCCGTCGTCTTTCTGGGTGTAGTGTTCTTGTTGCTGGCAACCTTCTGGAACGCCTCCACGATTGCGCAACGCTTGTCCGAGAACGCACGTGTGATCATGAGCCGCTTCATGGGCATGATCCTGTCGGCCATCGCAATCAGCATGATCGCGGACGGCCTCAAGGCATTGCTTCCGGGGCTTGCCTGAATGGCCCATCAGGCCACGTGCCCAGCGGCCTCTGTCTGAACAAAAGCATCCGCGCATTGCTTGGCCAGTGCGCGGACGCGCCCGATATAAGCCTGCCTTTCGGTCACCGAGATCACTCCTCGCGCATCCAGCAGGTTGAAGATATGGCTCGCCTTGATGCACTGGTCATAGGCGGGATGCGCCATGATGATGCGCTTGCCGGTCTTGGGATCGTCGTGCTCTTGCGCCAGGATGGCCGCACACTCGGCTTCAGCTTCTTCGAAGTGACGCAACAGAACCTCGGTGTTGGCCACGTCAAAGTTCCAGCGGGCATATTCCTCTTCGGTCTGCTTGAAGATGTCGCCATAGGTCAGTGGGCTGGGCGACTGCGGATCATTGAATGGCATGTCCATTACATGATCGATACCCAGCACATACATTGCCAGACGCTCGAGACCATAGGTCAGTTCACCAGAGACAGGTGCACAATCATGGCCGCCAACCTGCTGGAAATAGGTAAACTGGCTGACTTCCATCCCGTCACACCAAACCTCCCAGCCCAGACCCCAGGCACCCAATGTCGGGCTTTCCCAGTCATCCTCGACAAAGCGGATATCGTGCAGCTCCATATCGATGCCGATGGCCTGCAACGAACCCAGATACAATTCCTGAAGGTCTGGCGGGCTGGGTTTGATCAGCACCTGATACTGGTAGTAGTGCTGCAACCGGTTCGGGTTTTCGCCATAGCGCCCATCCGTCGGGCGGCGTGATGGCTGAACATAGGCTGCTGCCCATGCTTTTGAGCCCAAAGCACGCAGTGTCGTCGCCGGGTGGAACGTACCAGCACCAACTTCCATGTCATAAGGCTGCAGGATCGCGCAACCCTTCGACGCCCAATAGGTCTGAAGCCGCAGGATAATCTCCTGAAATGAACGTGGTGCGCTGGACGTATCGGTCATGACATTCCCTTTGGACGCGTCGGCGCCCGGTTCCGGTCGGTTTTGCCCTTCCTATGCAAGGGGCCAAGGGGCGTCAACGGGCCAATGGCATGATGCTGTCACTGCGCGGCCACACCAGAAATTCCCCGTATTCCAACCATGGCGTTCAGCACATTAAATCGCGTAATCTGCGCCAAAGATAAAACACTGCATAACACGGGCAGAAAATGACACGCGCATTAACGGCATTTCTATTTCTTTTTCTCTTCGGCCTTCGGGCTGCTTTCGCGCAACAGGATCAGGGCGTCTGGGTCCAGGTCGAGGCGCAACCCTCGCTGCGCGAGGCGCAGGATCGCGCACAAGCGTATTCCAGCACCCTGCCCGACGTGAACGGCTTTCGCCTGAACAGTGGCTGGTATGCGATTGTAATCGGGCCCTATCTGCGTGACGACGCCGAACAGGTTTTGCGCGTTTACCGGGCCGAAGGTCAGATCCCTGCTGACAGCTTCATCGCATTTTCCAATTCGCTGGGACAACAGTTCTGGCCGATCGGTGCCAACATCCTGGACCGAGGGGCGATTACGGCACCCGTTCAACCTGAAACTCAGCCTGAGCAACCTCAGGCCGCATTGTCACAGGAATCAGACGAAACCCGATCTGAGGCTCTGCAGGGTGAGCGGCTGCTGACTGCGCAAGAACGCAAGGATCTTCAGACCGCCCTGCAGGCTGCAGGCTTCTACAACTCCACAATCGACGGTGCATTTGGACAAGGAACGCGCCGCTCCATGGGGGATTGGCAGCGCTTCAACGGCTATGAGCCGACTGGCGTTCTGACGACACTGCAGCGCAAGACGCTGATGGATGATTACAACGCTCCGTTGATCAGCGCTGGTATGGAGCGCCACTCTGATACTCAAGCAGGCATCGAATTGGATCTGCCATTGGGCTTGGTTTCCTTTGATCGGTATGAGGCACCTTTTGTTCACTTCAAACCAACCACCGATTTCAACGCCCAGGCACTGTTGATCAGCCAGGAAGGCAGCAAATCGACATTGCGCGCGCTTTATGAGGTTATGCAGTCCCTGAAAATCGTCCCGCTGGATGGCCCTCGCGAGCTGCGTGGTGACAGCTTCACCCTGGAAGGGCGCGGAAACGGTATTGTCTCGTATACTCAGGCCGCACTGAAGGATGGTAAGATCAAAGGCTTTACGCTGGTTTGGCCCGAAGGAGACGAAGCCCGCCGTGCACGCGTTCTGGCAGCCATGAGGTCCAGCCTGAGCACCACCGATGCCGTGTTGGATGCCAGCGCCGGAGCGGATGCCGAGCAGCGCATCGATCTTGTTTCAGGCTTGCAAATTCGCAAGCCCCGCCTGTCCCGCTCGGGCTTTTTTGCTGACGCGAATGGTGCCGTTCTGACCGTTGCCGAAGCTGCCAGCAGCTGCACCCGTGTAACACTGGACGGCGATCAGGAGCTGCAGGTGGCCTGGACAGATGTCGATCTTGGCATTTCGGTTCTGCGCCCCATTCGGACGCTCGCTCCGATGAGTGTCGCAGAATTCAGTGCCAGCCAGCCTCGCATTCAGTCCGAGGTCGCTGTTTCAGGGTATTCGTACGAAGGTGCGCTGGGCGCCCCGACGCTGACATACGGACAGGTTGCCGATATCCGGGGCCTGAATGGTGAGGAAGGCGTGAAACGCCTGTCTCTGGTTGCTCAGCCCGGCGATGCTGGCGGGCCAGTTTTTGATAGCAGCGGCAATGTTGTCGGCATGCTGCTGCCTACCGCTTCGGAAGGTCGTACCCTGCCCGACACGGTCAGTCTGGCGGCCGGAGCAGATCGTCTGAACGAGGTTCTGACCAAGGCAGGTGTTTCGGGTCAGTCGGGACAGGAAACAGCACAGATTTCGCCGAACGAACTGAGCCGTCGCGCCACTGGTATGACCGTACTGGTTCACTGCTGGGATTAAGCAGTTAGCGACTCCCAATAAAAAACGGCGCCGCAATCGCTTGCGGCGCCGTTTCGTTTTCGGAGATGTTCAAAGCACGTCTGGCGTCACCCGAATAAGGGTGGGCACCGGCGCCTCAAAAGCCGCGCGGACAGCTGCTTGCATTTCTTCAAGACTATTAGGATTGGCAGATCGCGCGCCATATGCCTCGGCCAGTCGACAGAAGTCAGGATTGCGCGCGACGACCGCATTCGGGGCGATCTGACCCCGCACCATGCTGTCTTCGATCTCTTTCAGCTTGCCGTTGTCCCAAAGGATGATGGGCAAAGATAAGCCCAACTCAACTGCGGCACCCAGTTCCTGCATCGTGTATTGGAAACCATAGTCACCCGCGATTACGGCTGTCGGTTTGCCACGGCGAGCCACCGCTCCGCCAATACCAGCGGGCAGCGCATAGCCCAGCGTCCCAAACCCGGTTGGGTGATGCCAGTGATAGGGAAGGGATACATCCCAAATCTCTTTGGCGACATAGGCAAACTGGGTCATGTCCGAATAGATCATGGTCTCGGCAGGCATCGCCTCGCGCAGCGCATCTGCGACCGGCACAATGCCGGGTCGTTCGGCATCAACCTCTGACCGCCACCGCGCGCGGGCCACAGCCACTTCCTCGTGGGTCCATCCTGCGGCAGGTTTCGCGTTTTCGGTAGCAGCCCACAACGCGTGAGCAAAGCTTTCACCATCGACCTGCAATTTGACAGATGCACGGTGATGATCCGACAACACCTCGGGATCCAGATCTACACGTACCAGATTAGCAGTGTGGCCAAGGTCACGACGCCACAAGTCGACCTCGCCCAGTTCCGCTCCAACAGCGATCACAAGATCTGCCGACGCAATCACGTCAGCGCTCCCCGGGCGCGGCAGCATTGCACCAAAATCCAACGCATAGCCGGTGCCCACCAGACCCCGCCCGGCATAGGTGGTGAAACATGCAGCGCCAAGCTGGTTCAAGATCTGACGCCATAGGTTGGAACGACAGCCGCCGCCCAGAATAAACAATGGTCGCTTTGCGATGTTCAGCAGCGACATGACAGACGAGATGTCCGGTGGTGACGCCTTGGTGCGCAGCGCGGGTTGGTTCGGGAATGGGGCAGGATCAGCGCTTGCTTCCAACTGCACAATAGGTACCTGAATGTGTTTGGGCCGAGGGCGACAAAGTTCGAATTCTTCAAAGGCGCGTTCGATCAGACCATAGGCGGATTGGGCATCGTTCGCCTGAACGGACCAGTCAGTTACGGTTTCCGCAGCCGCGCGCTGATCCTTCATCTGGTGCAACTGCCCGCGCTGCGCCTGCGTTTCGTCAAGACATGAAGACAGAACCAACACAGGAACAGAGTCAGTATAGGCCTGTCCCATCGGTGTCATCGTGTTGCACAATCCTGGTCCGGTGATCACATAAGCCACGCCGGGCTTGCCTGTCGCCCGGGCATATCCATCTGCCATGAACCCCGCACCCTGTTCGTGCCGCGCAAGAACATGCGTAATCCCAGCCTCCTCGATACCGCGATACATTTCCTGATTGTGCACACCGGGAATGCCAAAGATCACATCAACGCCGCGATCCTTCAGCATGTGCGAGATTTGCGCACCAAGGGGTCTTTTCATCAGCCTCTCCAGAATTGAACGGTAAAGATTGCGTAAACGGCCAGCAGCTCAAGGCGGCCTACCAGCATTCCGATTGTCAGCAGCCACTTTGCAGTGTCATTGAGATTGGCAAAGTTGCCTGCCGGACCAATCTGATCACCCAGACCCGGCCCCACATTGGCCAAAGCGGTCGCGGCACCAGATACCGATGTAATGAAATCCAGTCCCGTCAGTGCCAATGCCCAGGACAGGATACCCATCGATAGCGCGAAGAACATAAAGAAGCTCATGACCGAGGTCAGAACGTCAGGGCCGATTGTACGACCATCATACTGGGGCAGAAAAACACCATGTGGCGAACGGATTCTGCGGATCTGCGTTTTGATCGAGGCAAACAGCAACTGATAGCGGAAGACCTTGATGGAACAGGCAGTCGATCCCGCACATCCACCGATCAATCCGATCAAAAAGAACAACATGATCGGAAAGCTGCCCCATCCCATATAGTCGACACTGGCATAGCCGGTGCCAGAGATGATCGAGGTGATATTGAACAAAGATTCTCGGAAAGCCTGTTCCCAATGGTGCGGGAAGACCGATGTCAGGAACACTGACATGATCACGACCAGTACGACAATCGTCGCCAGAAAGGCGCGTATCTGGCTGTCCTGCCAGAGGGAGTTGGTGTTGCCATTGGCGAACTGAACATAACGAACAAAAGGCAATGCAGCCAGGATCATAAAGATCGAAGCAGCGTATTCAGCGGGTCCAGAAAAAGTCCCGAACGAGGCATCGTAGTTGGAAAACCCACCCGTCGAAACGGTCGTAAACGCGTGCACCAGTGCATCGAAAAAGCTCATCCCCAGCCCGGCATAAACCAGCATGCAAACAAAGGTCAGAAACACGTAGATCATCGATATCTGACCAGCGATCTCCTGCGCCCGTGGTAGGATTTTCCCCATGGTTTCAAACCCTTCCGAGCGGAAGATCTGCATACCACCCACCCGAAGCTCGGGCAGAAAAACCATGGCGACAACGATGATCCCGATACCGCCCAACCACTGCAAGATACCGCGCCACAACAACAATCCGCGCGGTAGGCTATCCAGCCCGGAAATAACGGTTGAGCCGGTTGTGGTCAGACCCGACATCGCCTCAAAATAGGCGTCGACGAACCTCAGCTCAGTTTCGCCAAATATGAAAGGGATCGATCCGAACACAGGCAATGCCACCCAAACGCCCGAGGTCAGCAAAAAGGTCTGACGGATCGTTAGACCTTCGCCCACGCCGTTGGAACAACTGATGGCAAGCACAGTACCTGTCAGCAGGGTAATAACCGCACTTTCAAAGAACACATGCCATTCGCCACGGCCCTCGATCAGGTCCGCGAGCATAGGTAGCAGCATGGTCGCCCCAAGAATGGCGACCAGCAGGCCAATCACATATCCAACCGGGCGAAGGTCCATCATGACGGGCAGCGTTGGCCCGCCTTCCCGATCATGTCAAGCAGATGATCGGGGATTACTCTTCGCTTTTGTCAGATGTCCCCGGCATCACCGGCGGTTTTGAAGGCGCACGAGTCTTTCGGGCAGTAGTCTTGACCGTAGACGTTGTCGCCACTTCAGGCGCCTTTGCGGCCTGTTTGGGCGTGGACGTTGCGGTTTTGCGAGTGCGAGCGACGGGCTTGGCGGCCTTTGGTTTCGGCTCGACCGCAGGTGTTTCTATTACAGGCTTCGGCGTGACCTCGGGTTTCGGAGCGCTCGTTGCCTGAACCACCGCAGGTTTCGGCGCGTTGGCAGCGGGTTTCTCTTGGACCGAAGCAGCTTTGGGTGCTGTGTTTGCTCTGGCAGCGGGCCTTGCTGCAGCACGTCCGCCCGTGGCGCGCGGTTTTGCCGGTGGCTTGGTCTGCACACGCGGTTTAGGTTGCGGTGCCCTGGTCGTTTCTGCTCCTGCACCAGTGACCTTAGCAGCTTTCGCCTTGGGTGCGACTGGTTTCGCGGGCTTGGCAGTGGCGGCCGGTTTTACTGCTTTCCTTGCTGCTGGCTTGGCAGGCTTTGGCGCAGGCGTCGGTGCCGACGCGGCCTCGTGTAGGGCATTAATCGGAGCCATCGGGATTTCAAAGGCCGAATGAGCCATGATCTGCATGATTTTCATCTGGTTGGCCATTGCATAGCCGGCCAACCGAAAGGCTGCGGCTTGAATCTCAAGCTGCTGGGTAATCGGGTTCATTACTTATTTCTCCTGTGAATGCCATGCAGCCAGGAAAAGAGTGTGAGGCGCCCTGCCCGCTCCGATTTCTCGGTCGGCGACTTTGGTATTGCAGTCCAAGGCGTCGCACGTCTCGGCTTCCTTTCGGGGCAGCACACCATATCAGGCGCTGGCATGCCGCAGCTGCATTCAGCAGCAGCCTAACCCGAAGCACATCGCAATTGCAGCATTATTCGCTGCAATGCGGCAATAAAGCGCCGATTTGGAGATATGGTGCCCAATTGATCCGCTAGTACGCGCAATCACCCAACATGGAACAGGGTGGTGAACAGCCTTGGGTCCAGACTTGCAGAGGCAAAAGTTGGACCCTCTGTCAGGATCGAAACAGCGTCGTGGCTATGCAGACTTTCCTGATGGCTTGCGATTACCCGGAAATCCCCGACATGATGATCGGCCAGCAGTTCGGCACAGAAAAGACGCGCGGCATCTTCGACAAAGATCGGATTGGCGGCGTTCAGCTCGGCAAAGGCCTGCTCGTCCTCACGCTTGACCATGACCTGAGTTTCGGTCGGTACGGCACGACGGCACAATGCGATCAGGTCTTCAAACCATAGACAATCAGCGTCGCAATCTACCACAACCGATATACGTGCAACCGATCGCTGCGAATGCGGCGTCGCCAATTGGCCGCGCATCGAACGTGCATGCTCACTAAGTTCCAGCGAACATGGGCAGGTTGACGAATAAACATAGTCCAGATGCATGATCTTCTGGCGCACACCGTTCTGTTCAACCAACTCCAGCGCGATATCGTAATACTGATAGCCTTCAAGCCCGGATCGCAGGCTTTTCACCCGGTCAGGATAGGAAAAGCGCATCTGAATCCGTGCATCAAAACTGTCCAGATCAGTCATGTAGTCGCTCAGCGCCGCTTCCATAACCTCAAAGCTGAAAGTGCGTTCGGCATGTTTGTAGAATGAACGCATGATCCGGGACATGTTGATGCCCTTCTTCTCAGCCTCCAGACTCACAGTGCCGGTAATCGAGGTCTCAAGCGTCAGATCATCACCATGCTTGCGGTGAAAACGGATCGGCAGTCGGAAGTTAGAAATACCGACATGCTGAATCTGCTGCTTGGCCCCACGGATCAAGCTGGACGGACCATTCTGCAGGTCCGGCAGTGTATCCCGGTAAGCTTCGGAGATTTGAAAGCCCTCGGGATATTCACGCGACAGCGAAGGATAGTTCACCGGCGCCAAGCCGGGCACCAGACGCGACACGGCCGGATCAAGCTGACTGATCTCAGCGGCAGATGCAGACTCCGCCCATTGGCGCAGCACCTTAAGTGCAGCGGCTGCTTCGTCGCGATCAGGTGTCTCGTCAATGTCGCGCGAGTGAATATTCATAGGCTGCGGTTCCTCGATTGGTCGCCGGAATATATACGACTGCAGTTGTTTTTCCAGTCTAGCCTTGTACGTGCGAATTAGCAGGCTGGATCAATAAAGAGTAGAGCAAAATCGTCACTTTCCGAGCGAATGCGCCACGTAACTAACAGTCAAGGACAGGATCGGTAGATACCCAAAGTCTGGCAACTTAACCTTGTCGCAAACGGAACAGTATCGAACGCGCTCAGATTCTAGCATTTCAGAAAACACAAACATCGCTGCCAACAGGGGGATAACAATGCGCGATATTCTCGACCTCGACCGATTTCCCATCGACCGCCCAGGTAGTGCTGAGTGGAACAATCTTGTCGAAAACTGCCGCAATGACCTTGAGCAAGATGGTATGTTCAATCTTGACGGCTTGATGCGCGGCCAGATCGCGGCGCAGGCCGTTTCCGATATGGCACCCCGGTTCGAGAGCGAAGCGTTTCTGCATGAGCGTCGTCACAATATCTATTTCAAAAAGATCGCCGATCTGCCCGAGGGCCATCCTGCCCTGCAGGAATTTCAAACTTCCAACCGGACGCTTTGTGCAGATCAGATCGACGGCTCTGCCTTGTTGCGTCTGTATGAATGGCCCGAATTTGCGCAGTTTCTGGCCGCGACGATGGGGAAACCCGCCCTGCATGTGATGGACGACCCGCTGGCGCGTGTGAACGTCATGTCATATCAGGAAGGGCAAGCACTGAACTGGCATTTCGACCGCTCGGAATTTACCACGACGATGTTGCTGCAGGCCCCGGATCAGGGCGGAGGCTTTGAGTACCGCACAGATTTGCGCAGTGATACTGACCCAAACTATGACGGTGTTGCACAACTGCTGAGCGGTGGTGACGATCAAAGCAAGGTCATAACGCTTAGCCCGGGCACGTTGAACGTGTTTAAGGGAAAGAACACCGCCCACCGGGTAACCCCGGTTGGTGGCGACAAAGCCCGCGTGATCGCTGTCTTTTCCTATTACGAAAACCCCGGCGTCACCTTTACCGAAGCCGAGCGGATCGGTTTTTACGGACGCGCCTGAGGCAAATTCCCCCTGCAGCGGGTAAGCGCTGCAGGGTTGTCATTTAGTTCTGCGAAGCTTCAAGCGCTTGTTGGATATCAGCCAGAAGATCCCCAGCATCTTCCAGACCAATCGAAAGACGGATCAGACCGGGCGTGATCCCCAGTTCGTCTTTCTGCTCGTCACTCAGCCGCTGATGCGTGGTTGTGGCAGGATGAGTCGCGATAGATTTGGCATCCCCCAAGTTGTTCGAAATCACCGGAATGTTCATCGCATTCAGGAACGCAAAGGCCGCAGATTTCCCGCCCTTGATATCCAGCGACAAAACCGTACCGCCCTTACCGCCCAACTGCGACTGGACCAGAGCATTCTGCGTATGCGTCTTGAGCCCCGGATACAGGGTACGCTCCAGCGCAGGATGGCCTTCCAATGCTTCGGCGATCTGCTGCGCAGTCTCTGCTTGGGCGTTGACGCGCAATGCGATGGTTTCCAGCCCCTTGAGCATGATCCATGCATTAAACGGGCTCAGCGCGCCACCTGTATGCTTCAGATACGGCTCAACAGTTCCGCGGATAAACTCCTTAGTTCCGATAATGACACCGCCCAGCGCACGTCCCTGACCGTCAATATGCTTGGTTGCGGAATAGACCACCACGTCTGCGCCCTGCTCAATCGCGCGGGAGAATACGGGCGTCGAGAATACATTGTCCACAACAACAGTCGCACCAACCGCATGCGCCAGCTTGGATACGGCAGCGATATCAATCACTTCCAGAGTGGGGTTCGACATCGACTCGAAGAAGACAGCTTTGGTATCCGGACGAATGGCCGCCTGCCACTGCTCAAGATCAGTGCCATCAACAAAGGTGACCTCAACCCCATAGCGGGCCAGGATGTTTTCCAGAATATAAAGACAGGAACCGAACAATGCCTTGGCCGAAACAACGTGATCGCCCGCCTTCAGCATGGAAGTCAGTGCACCATTGACCGCCGCCATACCCGATGCCGTGGCGAACGCATCCTCTCCGCCTTCCAGCGCGGCAATGCGTTGTTCGAACATTGAAACAGTGGGGTTGCCGTAACGGGCATAGATGAACTCGTCCGGGCCACATTCCAGAAACCGTGCCTCGGCCTGTTCAGCATTGTCGTAGACAAAACCCTGCGTCAGGAAAATCGCCTCGCTCACCTCGTTGTACTGGCTGCGGCGAACGCCTCCATGGACGGCTTGGGTGCGTTTGTTCCAGTTCTCGCTCATCTCATTCCTTTCAGCCTCCGGCAGAGGCAAACAAAAAACCCCAGACGCGGCCAAGCGAAAGGGGTCTTTCATCCTGACCTTTTAGCGGTGTTGTTTAGCGTGGCCCGCAATCCGGTAACAAATCGCCACGAAGCTTCTGCGACGCAAATACGCCGGGCGTCCTTAGCAGTCAAGCCCGGCCGCAACCCTGTCACGCTTTCGTAACTCCCCCTTGCCGATTGCAGAGAAAACCGCATGATCCTTTCAATCTGAGGAGACACCATGATCGATCTGTATTTCTGGCCCACGCCGAATGGCTGGAAAGTATCCATCGCATTGGAAGAGATGGAGCTTGCCTACACCACTCATCTGATCAACATCGGCAAGGGCGATCAGTTCGACCCGGACTTTCTTAAAATCGCACCAAACAATCGAATGCCCGCCATTGTCGATCCGGATGGCCCGGACGGGGCACCGGTTTCGGTGTTCGAAAGCGGCGCAATCCTGATGTATCTGGCCCGCAAGACAGGGCGTTTCTACGGCAAGACCGAACGCGACCGCATCGCGGTCGAGGAATGGCTGATGTGGCAGATGGGCGGCGTCGGCCCGATGGCCGGTCAGGCACATCATTTTCTGAAATACGCACCTCAACTGGACCCGCCACAGAACCTCCCCTACCCCAAAGACCGCTACCGTTCCGAGGTTGCGCGCCTCTATGGGGTGCTGGATCGCCGACTGGCCGAAAACGAATATGTTGCCGGAGATTTCTATTCGATTGCCGACATGTCGATCTGGGGCTGGGCCAGCCTTTGGGAGGGACAG
>NZ_SMMF01000963.1:340244-410572 GCF_009711355.1 Roseibium sp. RKSG952
TTCACCCGCTGGCTGGAAACAGTAAGCGCCCGCCCCGGAGTGCAGGCCGGCCGTGCACTCCACGCCGAACTGAGGGGCGACCACCGGGACAAACAATCGCAGGGGGTTTTGTTCAAGCGATAGATCATCTGGTGCGTCACGACCTCTCAGCAGGCCCGCATCAGGGAACGGTAGGGGTTGCCGGAACACGGCGATGTCTCACCAATGTTGCCTGATCCTTGCTGATCTGCGTTAAAATGTGCCTGACCTCAGCGCTTTACCGTCAGGAGCACCAGATGACAGGCCCCATTGAACCCAGAATCGACAGTGTCTCGGTTCCGCTCCCAAAAGACGCGGACCTTCCTCCGGAAGTGCTGCAGCGGCTGGAAAAACTGCCACCGCTGAACAATCTGAGAATGTTCGCGAATGTTCCCCAGTGTTTCGAACATATCACCGATCTGATTAACGCGCTTTTCAATCAGGGAACCATCGACCCAATGCTGCGCGAATACATGTATCTGCGTATCGCCATAAAATACGGCCTTTATTACGAATACCGCCATAACCTCGGCTTTGCGAGGCAGCTTGGAATGAGCAAGGTTGAAATCGACGCCCTGCATGTGGACGGGAAGGTCGATGGGCTTGATGAGATAGGCAACCTCGTATGTGCTGCGGCCGAGGAAATCACCGAAAACCTTAGAACCAGGGATGAAACGCTGCGCGCGCTGTTCGCGCATTTCGGCCGTGAGCAAACCAGCGAGATCATCTTGCTGGTGTCATGGTTCAACCTGCTGATCCGATACGTAGAGGCCACGCGGGTTCCCTGCGAGCAGGACATGGAAAATCTGACGTCGGGCGGGGGACCGTTGCGACTGGATTAGTTGCTGCAGATCGGTGTTCGCGCCACACCCCTTTGTACCAGAAGGTCCAGCCTGTCTGAGATATTCCCAATCTCTTCCGCGACCACATGGGGTACTAACTGCGCCTGCTGCATCTGACCCGTAGTATTCATAGGCCATTCAAAGATCTCTGTGCGACGGCGTTACGTACGCTTCAAATAGAAACAAACTGGTTGGTCAGCAGACCCGCGCGGCCCGACATGTCATGCGTTATACCGCGTGAACCCAGCGATCAGCATAAGAACAAAGGCAAATATACATCAATAAAGTCCACTCGCGGCATGCCGAGTCGCAAATGAGGCTGGAAAGACCTAAATGCCTTCACTAAGGAAGAATGCGACAAGCGAAAGAGGAAGACGCACGCAATGGCAAAGATCACCTATGTCGAGCATGGCGGTACCGAACATACAGTCGACGTCGCCAACGGCCTGACCGTTATGGAAGGTGCCCGTGACAATAACATCCCCGGCATCGAGGCCGACTGCGGCGGCGCCTGCGCGTGCTCGACCTGCCATGTTTACATCCACCCGGACTGGGTCGAGAAAATCCCGGCCAAGGATGACATGGAAGAGGACATGCTGGACTTTGCCTATGAGCCCGACCCGGCCCGCTCGCGCCTGACCTGCCAGATCAAGGTCACTGACGCGCTGGACGGCCTCGTCGTACAGATGCCTGAAAAGCAGATTTGATGCATTCCAAAGTGCCGCGCCTGCCCGTACACTTGTGGCTACGGCAGGTCCGCGGCGCTTTATTGGTGTTTTATCTGTGTCTGGCGGGGGCGGGCTTCGCCACCGCCGCTGACACTATAACCTCAGCCCGTTTTATCGAGCCAACTACACGCTATGCGCACGCGGTTTTAGGCGACGACATCGAGTATGGCGCGCTTGAAATCACGGTGACAAATTCAGCACCACAAGGGCTCTTAATCCAGCCAGTCTACAAACGCTCGGTTACAACCATAAAATTGCCGCTTGATCGCGTCTTCGAAGACCTCGAACCGCGCATCGCTGATGTGAACTTTGATGGCATAGCTGAGGTTATCGTCGTCGAATCCAGCGTCCACACTGGCGCACAGCTTGCGGTCTATGACTCATACGGGAATAAGATTGCCGCCACCCCCCATATCGGCACCCGTTTTCGCTGGCTTGCTCCGATCGGGGCCGCCGACTTGGACGGGGATGGTCATGTTGAGATTGCCTATATAGACCGCCCGCACCTGGCCAAAACCCTTCGTATCTGGCGCTACGCCGACGGTGATCTTCAAGAGGTCACTTCCCTGACGGGTCTCACCAATCACCGCATTGGCGAAGACTTTATCACCGGTGGTTTGCGAAACTGTGATGCCGGACCTGAGCTTGTTGTTGTCGACTCCGACTGGCGCAACATCATCGGAGTTCGTTTCGACAAGGGTTGGGTGCAGAGAACCCTCGCACCATTTTCATCCTCGGCCATGAAGCAGGCCCTGAGCTGTTCGTCAGGGCGCTGAAGCAACCCGCAATAGCGGGTTGCTAAGCCCAAGGCCTTTGATCTTGCATCTTTGATGCAGGGTCAGGGCGCGGGAGCGCTCGGATCAGAGAGCTCGCCAACCGATATCGCGACGGAAGAACCCTTGTGGCCAGTCGACCCCATCGACCATCGCATAAGCCCGATCCCGCGCTTCCTGCAGGGTATCTCCACGCGCTGTAACGTTCAGAACGCGCCCGCCAGAGGCCAGAATCTGGCCCTCGGCAGATTTCGTTCCGGCGTGGAACACCATGTTGCTGCTGTCTTCAGGCAATGCATCCAGACCGTTGATAACGGTCCCTTTTTCGTATGAGCCCGGGTATCCGTTCGCCGCCATCACGATCGTCATGGCATGGTCATCTGCCCAATTCACCTGTGTCTCACTCAGACGACCTTCCGCAGCAGCCTGCATCAGGTCCATTACTTGCGCCCCTAGACGCATCATCAGGACCTGGCATTCCGGATCCCCAAAGCGGACGTTGTATTCTACCAGTTTCGGATGTCCGTCTTTGATCATCAGCCCTGCGTACAGGACGCCCTGAAACGGTGTTCCACGACGTTTCATTTCTGCGATGGTCGGACGCACAATCTGATCCATTGCTTTGGCTTCGATCTCAGCGCTCAGAACAGGCGCAGGGGAATAGGCACCCATTCCACCAGTATTCAAACCGGTGTCGCCTTCTCCAACGCGCTTGTGGTCCTGCGCTGTACCGATCGATAGGATATCCTCGCCGTCACACAAAACGAACAGTGAGGCCTCTTCACCCTCCATGAATTCTTCGATGACAACCTCGGCTCCCGCGCCACCAAAGGCACCGCCAAACATGTCATCAATGGCGTCCAGCGCGGTTTGTTCATCCATCGCGACAATCACGCCTTTGCCGGCGGCAAGGCCATCCGCCTTGACCACAATCGGCGCGCCCTGCTCGCGAATATAGGCCTTTGCGGGCTCCGCTTCGGTGAAGCGCGCGTAAGCCGCAGTCGGGGCACCTGATGCGTCACAAATTTCCTTGGTGAAACTTTTCGAAGCCTCCAGCCGTGCCGCTTCGGCCGAGGGGCCAAAAACCAGTACACCCGCTTCGCGCAACCGGTCGGCGACACCTGCTGCCAGCGGGGCCTCGGGGCCGACGATCACGAAATCAATCGCATTTTCTTCGGCAAAGCTGACGACCGCTCCGCCGTTTTCGATATCCAGTGCCGCGCAATCTGCGATCTGAGCTATTCCGGCATTTCCCGGCGCCACGATCAGACGGTCACATTTGGGGTTCTGCATCACCGCCCAGGCCAGACTGTGCTCGCGTCCGCCGCTGCCGAGAATGAGGATATTCATTGGGGTCGTCTCCGATCTGCTTGGCCTCGCCTGCGCGGCGTTCTAAGCTGGGAGGGCTGACGAAACAAGGCGCTGAAATGTCCGACCTTCTTGATGACCCCATTCCGGGTCAAAACACCCCTGAATATTCCGTCTCGGAAATCTCGGGCGAAGTAAAAAAAACCCTCGAAGGTTCGTTTGGGCGAATCCGTGTACGCGGCGAGGTCGGCCGCGTGTTCAAAGCCCGATCCGGGCATCTGTACTACGACGTCAAAGATGACCGCAGCGTTCTGGCCTGCACAACATGGAAAGGCCAGATTGCCGGATTATCGGTTGTTCCCGAAGAGGGGCTTGAGGTTGTCGTCACCGGTCGCCTCACCGCCTTTGGTGCACAGTCGAAATACAACCTGAACGTGGACGAGGTTGCCGTTGCCGGTCAAGGCGCGCTGATGGCCCTGCTTGAAAAACGCAAAAAGCAGCTCGAGGCCGAAGGTCTGTTCGCGCCCGAGCGTAAGAAACAACTGCCATATCTGCCTCAGATCATCGGTGTGGTGACTTCACCTTCAGGCGCGGTGATCCGTGATATCCTGCATCGCCTGCGGGATCGATTCCCACGCAAAGTTCTGATCTGGCCGGTCGCTGTTCAGGGTGCCAACTGTGCCCCCGAAGTTGCGCGAGCCATCGAGGGGTTCAACAAACTGACACCCGGGGGCGCCCTGCCCCGTCCCGATCTGATCATCGTTGCCCGTGGCGGCGGTTCGATCGAAGACCTATGGGGTTTCAACGAAGAAGTCGTGGCCCGGGCGACAGCCGCCTCGGATATCCCGCTCATTTCGGCTGTGGGGCATGAGACGGATACGACGCTGATCGACTTTGTCTCCGACCGCCGCGCACCTACCCCAACCGCAGCGGCGGAACTGGCGGTTCCTGTCCGCATGGAATTGCTGGCGTGGACCGGTGAACAGGGCGCACGCCTGTCCCGCGCGGCAACTGACGCTGTTCAACGCCGGTCACAGCGCCTGCGGGACCTGTCGCGCGCGCTGCCAAGGGCAGAAACGCTGCTGGACACGCCCCGGCAACGGCTTGATCAGGTTTCGGAGCGTTTACCGAATGCCCTGATACGCGGAGTACAGAACCGCCGCGTCAAACTACTGGATACATCAGCACACCTGCGCCCTTCGACCCTACGCGGATTGGTCGAAACGCGCCGCGACCGCTGGCATAACCTGTCTTCCCGCCTCTCATTGCGCCCGATCCAGCGAGAGCTTGAGACCCGGCGAGACTCTCTGAACCGGCTGACAGAAAGGCTGAATACGGCACAGGCAACGCGGCTGGATCGGTTGCGCCAGCAACTCGACGCGACAGACCGCCTGCGGGAAACGCTCAGCTACAAGGCAACGCTGGACCGAGGATATGCTGTCGTACGTGCCGAGGGTGATGTCGTCACGACCAAGTCTCAGGCATCGAAACATGCGGTACTGGAAATCGAGTTTGCCGATGGCCGCCTCAAAACCGGCGGAGCAACAAAATCCCCTATCAAGAAGGCCAAACCAGACGCACCTGATCAGGGTTCCTTATTTTGATGTTTGCTGACGATCCGGGCCAGATACACCTTTCATGGCCCTGATCTGTCACATGCCACCCGATGTTATCGCTCAGACGCCGACATCGGGCCCATAGCAGATCATCTCTTCGCCTATGTCATCGGCTTCGTACAGCTCTGTCGCATTCGGATCGCCTTCGAACTGGGCAATCAGGCCGCCCCCCGACTTGGTAAACACCCAGCATTGCGGGTCCAGCCGGTCTTCATAAACAAAGCAAATCTGTTCCTCGCGCTCGTACCAGACACCTTCCTTGCAGTCGCCGTCCAGAAATGACCAGATCACCCTGCGGTTTGGCAAATAACGCTCCACCCCATAGGTCACGCCATCGAACCCATAAAACAGGGTTTTTCCCTGCGTATAGGCATCGAACTCGGCCCCGGACAGTGGCGCTTGCGCAGAGACTGCCTGCGCGGAAAAAGTCAGAAGAATCACGAAACGCTTGAGCATGTCCGCATACTGTCAGAAGCGATCCGCATGTGCCATTCACCCTTTACCGATCTTCAGGTTTATCAAGGTAACTCCACGTCACTGTTGAGTAATTTTTATCTTCGGGGCGACACTGAGAGATAAACCCAAGAAAGACACGTTCCGGGGCAAGACATGACAACGATCCTGATATTGGTGGCGGCTCTATGCGCACTGGCCTACCTACCGATGACCGTGCAACCTGCCAGCAGTTTGCGAACCTTGCTAAAAACTGCATCTGTTGCGGTGCTCGCGCTTCTTGCCCTGCTGAACGCGGCCCCGTGGTTGCTAATCCTTGCGTTGGCGCTTTGTGCGATTGGTGACGCCCTGCTGTCGCGAGAAACCGACGATACGTTCATGGCAGGTATCGGAGCGTTTGCAGCAGGCCATCTGGCCTATATCGCCCTGTTTTTGACCCACCCGGCCAGCAATGCAGAGTTGATCTTCGACCATCCTGCGATTTTCTGGTCGCTGGTCATCCTTGGCATCATCATGGCCACCTTGCTGACACCGCGTGCCGGGGATCTGAAAATCCCGGTTCTGGCCTATATCCCGATCATACTGGGGATGGGCGTGACAGTACTGGCTCTGCCCGAATCCGGTGCTTTGCGATGGGCGCTGCCCGCCGCCCTGGCCTTCATCGCCTCAGATCTGATCCTCGCGACCGAGAAATTCCTACTGCCCAAAGATCACCCGGCTCTGAAGCTGACACCCTATCTGGTGTGGCCGCTCTATTGGGGTGCGCAAGCCGGCTTTTACTTTGCCTTCTCGTGACCCTTTGCAACTGGCGTAAATCCGCATTAGGTGAGGGTAACACCTGCGGAGACCCAGAATGGCGTTTTTTTCCAAGCTCAAGGACCGGCTTTTTAAATCTTCATCCCGCCTCGAACAGGGGCTGGAGGCCATTGTCGAAGATGGCGGCGAGGAATCCCCAACGCCCGATCCAATAATTCCGGAGCCCGAGCCGGAACCACAACCCGTTCCGGAAGTGCCCGAGCCAGCCCACGCGCCGCAACCGGTCGAGACGCCCTCGCCTCAGCCGGTTGACCCGACACCTGCTCCTCCTCCCCCGGAAGTACCCGAGGCAACCCAGTCCAAAGGTATTTTAGGCCGCCTGTTCAACCGCGATGATCGTCCCGTGGTCCGTCGTACGCTGGACGATGACATGCTGGAACAGCTTGAGGAATTGCTGATCGCATCGGACATGGGCGTAGACACAGCCTTGCGCGTCACTGCCAACATGGCTGAGGGACGATATGGCCGTAAACTCTCGACCGATGAGATCAAACAGCTGCTGGCTCAGGAAGTGGCCCGCGTGATGGAACCGGTGGCAAAGCCATTGCCCATCTATCCCAAGCGCCCACAGGTTGTTTTGGTCGTCGGCGTCAATGGTTCTGGTAAGACCACAACCATCGGCAAACTCGCCAGCCAGTTCAAATCGGCTGGCAAGAAGGTCGTAATCGCGGCTGGCGATACCTTCCGTGCCGCGGCTGTCGAACAATTGCAGGTCTGGGGCGATCGCGCCGGCGTTCCCGTTCTAACGGCACCGGAAGGCTCTGATCCCGCGTCGCTGGCCTTTGATGCGCTGACCAAAGCGCAGGAAGAAGGGGCTGACCTGCTGATGATCGACACTGCAGGTCGCCTGCAAAACCGGGCCGATCTGATGGAGGAACTGGCCAAGATCGTCCGCGTCATCCGTAAAAAGGATGAAACTGCGCCTCATAACACGTTACTGGTTCTGGACGCGACAACCGGTCAGAACGCGCTGAGCCAGGTCGAAACCTTCCGCAATCTCGCCCATGTATCGGGACTGGTGATGACCAAACTGGACGGAACGGCCAAAGGTGGTGTCCTTGTCGCGCTGGCGGATAAATTCGGCCTGCCGATCCATGCTATTGGCGTTGGTGAACAGATCGATGATCTTGCCCCGTTTGATCCCGAAGAATTCGCCGCTGCGCTGACAGGTCTCGAAACACGCTAAATTCTCAGCATCATTGATATTTCGAAGGGTGCAGAGGCACATCGCCTCCCCCTCTCTTTCCTGCGAAAGGCCATATTGTGAGCGAATGGCTCATTTCACTTGAGGGGACTGAGGCAGGCCACAGACTGGCCCTTGGCCTTGCCCTTATGGCTGCCTTTCTACACGCGGTATTCGGAGCGCTGCAAAAGGGGCGGCACGATCCGTGGCTTTCGCGCGGTGCAATCGATGCATCATATTGTTTGATGGCCGCACCCTTCGCCTTTTTTGTGGTCCCATGGCCCGAACCCTACATGTGGCCTATTTTTGCGACCGTCTGGCTGATCCACATCTTCTACAAAACCCTTCAGGCTATGGCCTACACCAAGGGTTCATACACGGTGGTCTACCCTGTCGTTCGCGGCACTGGCCCCTTGTTCACCGTCATCGGAGCCTATTTGCTGTTTGGAGAGATCTTCTCGGGCATTCAATGGCTCGGGGTGGCAGTTCTGCTGTCAGGAATCTTCGGACTGGCAGCCTATAACTTCCGGTTTCTCGAAACCAATCGCGAAACTCTTGGAATTGCGCTCGCGCTGGCCCTCGCAACCGGCCTGTTTGTGGCGCTTTACACCACCTATGACGCATACGGAATCCGCGCCACTGCCGATCCGTTCACCTTTCTGGCATGGTTCTTCATGATCGACGGAGCAACAATGCCGATCTACGCCTTCCTCAGATGGCGCGCCATGATCAATCGCCCTGCTATCGGTCCTTTGATGTTGCGGGGGCTTGTAGGCGGGATCATCGCCCCCATGTCATTCGGAGCGATTATGCTGGCAACACGGCTCGACAAGGTGGGTGAAGCGGCGGTGTTACGTGAGACATCCACTGTGTTTGCGGCCTTGATTGGTTGGCTTGCACTCAAGGAAACAGTGGGACCACGGCGCATCGCGCTCATGGCATTGATTGCATTGGGCGCCGTAATAGTTGAAATGGGCGGATAAACAGCAGGACGGAATCATGACTGGCAAGAAAGAGATCAACCCGTTTCTCAAACAGGTGCTGGAGCTGGGGCCGCCGCTGGCCTTTTTCTTCATCTACCTGCGCCTGCGGGACGACAGCTTTCTGATCGGCGGTACCGAGTATTCCGGCTTTATCGTCGCGACCATCATCTTCGTTCCTCTGATGCTGGCGGCGATGGGAATACTTTGGTTCCTGACCGGCAAGCTCAGCCGGATGCAGATCTTCACCGCTTTCATGGTCATCTTCTTCGGAGGTCTGACCGCGTGGTTCAATGACGAGCGTTTCTTCAAAATGAAGACCACGCTGGTTTATGGCTTCTTCTCCCTCATCATGGGCATCGGGCTATTGCAGGGGAAATCCTACCTTGCCTATGTGTTGGATGAGGTGCTGCCCATGCGCGATGAGGGCTGGATGATCCTGACCCGTCGCCTGTGCGCTTGTTTCGCCGTACTGGCCGTTGCAAATGAAGTGGTCTGGCGCACACTTTCGACAGATCTCTGGGTTAAAATCGAAACCTTCGGCTTTCCAATCGCATTAATGGTTTTCCTGATGCTCCAGATCAGCATGTTGCAGAGCTACATGGAAGAACCCGATCGCCCGCAGAAAAAATGACTGGAGTCTCTCAATAAGAAACTTTCTGTGAAAAACTTAGTATTTACGGGATCGAAACGTCAAAAAGCCGAATAAACTCCTTGGCTTGGCGCGAAAGCTGTGTGAGGCTGGTGCCCACCCACCACTCACAACCAGAGAACCGTGCCACCAATGACGGCCTTTCCGAATAGCGGATTTCTTTCTGAAGCTTCCGATGGTCTGCGCGAAATGCTCGCAGCCCAAGCATCCGAGATCACCCTGGATCAGGGACAAGTGCTTTTTGAGCAAGGGGATGAAGGCGATGCACTTTACGCCCTGATCGAAGGCATGCTCGAGGTTTCATTTTTGGCCATGAGCGGCCGCAAACTCGCGCTTAGTCTGATGCGACCGGGTGAGGTGTTTGGTGAGATCGCCTTATTCGACAATGGCCCTCGCACAGCGACCATTACAGCGGCCGTTCCATCGCGTGTGCTAAGGGTCAGACGCGATGATGTTATGAACCAAATTCGCAAACAGCCCGATCTGGCTGTCGATATGATCCGGCTGGCCGGTCTGCGTATGCGGTGGATGGGTGCACAGCTGAACGAGCAAGTGTTCCTACCGATGCCGATCCGTCTGGCCCGCAAACTGCTGCATCTGGCCAGTCAGCAGGATTCTCCAAGCGAACGCATTACCCTGTCGCAAAGCGAACTGGCCGAGTTCGTCGGGGCCACACGCGAAGCCGTGTCCAAGACGATCTCGAACTGGAGACGCAGCAATGTGGTCGAGGCATCGCGCGGCGGCCTGGTCATTCAGGACTTCGACGCGCTACGGCAACTGGCTGAATCTGACCTCATCTAACCATATCTGACTCGGTGTGATCCGCTTCACATACAGTGCCTCCAGCTTAGACTAGTTTGACAATGGTTACCGTAGGGGGCCAGCGTATCATCCCCGATATCTGTCCACTGGCCTCTCCCTGTACCAGAGCCATATGCCTCCCCGGCATATGGCTCTTTTATTTTCAGCACCGCAGAATCAAAAAAGGCCGGGGCGATGCCCCAGCCTTGGTATTTCTCAGGCACCCAGCCTATTCCTGCTGAAGGCTCAGCGCGACAAAGCGCGGGTCACCACCGCGACGCACAAGCAGCAGCAATGACTTGCGCCCCGCCTCACGAGCCTCTTCCATACGCGCATCAAGGTCGTCGATCGAAGTCACCTTTTGCTGTCCCGCCTCGGTGATCAGGTCACCGGCACGCAGACCTTTGGCATATGCCTCAGACGCTTCGTCCACATCAGTGACAACCAGGCCCTCTGCCTCGGCATCCAGGCTCAGATCCTCACGCAATGTGTCTGTCAGAGGCGAAATCGTCAGACCAAGCACATCCGTGTTTTCTTCTGCCGGTGCATCAGATTCTTCCTCATCCTCACCATTCTCAGCTCGTTCCGCATCTTCGCGGCGGCCGAGCGTTACCAGTACGGTTTGAGTGCCACCGTCACGGTGCACGACAACACGTACAGACTTGCCAACGGTGGTCTCACCAACCTGCCGTACAAGGCCACGTGTATCCTTCACCTCGACGCCGTCAAAGCTGAGAATAACATCACCCGCCAGCAGTCCGGCTTCTTTGGCAGGGCCTTCCGGTACATCACTGATCAGTGCGCCACCGGGTTCATCCAGCCCCATCGCCTCGGCCATGTCTTCGGTCACATCCTGAATACGAACACCCAGCCAACCGCGGCGGGTTTCGCCAAATTCACGCAGCTGGTCGACGACTTTGACAACAACGTTGGACGCCATCGAGAATCCGATCCCGATCGATCCACCGTTAGGAGACAAAATCGCCGTGTTCACACCAATAACTTCACCATCCATATTGAACAGCGGCCCGCCCGAGTTACCCCGGTTGATCGCAGCGTCAGTCTGGATGTAGTCGTCATACGAACCGCTCAAGGCACGATTGCGTGCCGAGACAATTCCCGCAGAGACCGAGAACCCCTGCCCCAGCGGGTTGCCCATCGCAATAACCCAGTCACCCACACGTGCGGTGTCACTGTTGCCGAACTGAACGTATTTCAGCGGACTTGATGCTTCGACCTTCAGCAACGCAATATCGGTCTTTTCATCTGTCCCGATCACTTTGGCAGGCAGTTCCTTTACGGGCTGACCATCGCCGGGGAAAAACTCGACCAGGATTTCATCCGCTTCGGCAATGACGTGGTTGTTCGTAACGATGTATCCATCTTCGGAGATCACGAAACCTGAACCGAGGGCATTGCTACGACGCGGACGATTCTCATCTTCCCCGTTGCGGTCTTGAAACTCGCGAAAAAAATCTTCGAACGGAGAGCCTTCGGGCACGATCCCCTGTGGTCCCGTCTGACCTTCGATCAGGGTCGAGGTCGTAATGTTGACCACCGCCGGGCTGATCTTTTCCGCCAATGGCGCAAGGCTCTCACCCCGCGCCTGTGCCGCCGCAGTCTGCGCCAGTACCAGAAGCATTCCGGCAAACAACAGCCACATCAGCCGCATCTTAATAAAAACCTCATCCCGCCGGAGGGAAATACTGCGTGCTTTTGCCTGCACCTGGGGTCTCCTTGTCGATATGCATTATCCAGCCACCCCGCAGGGGCAACCGTACTTGATATCCAATGTAGTCAGTTTGTTCTCGCCCGCAACTCGGGATCAGGGGGAATTCACCGGCAAGTGAAATCAATCGATCAAAACCCCAGCTGATAAGCACCCCAAAGCAGAATGAACCCACTCACGACACATAGCAGGCCTGCAAGTCGTCGCGCGGATTCCGGCAGCGTGCGTAAAACTTCCAACATACGCTCAATAAGCGAAGGGGCCAGCGCATAGGCCAGCCCCTCGACAATCAGCACCAGCCCTAAGGCCAGCAGAACCATACCCATTACTGGGTCGCCTGCCCGGTGGGCGATTTCAGATAGTTAAAGAACTCCGAATCCGGGCTCAGAATCATCGAGCTGTTGCCACCCTGCAGCGCGTTTTCATAGGCGCTTAGCGAACGGTAGAATTCAAAGAACTCAGGATCCGCACCATAGGCTTCGGCAAAGATCGCGTTGCGTTCAGCATCAGCCTCACCGCGGATGATCTCAGCTTCGCGGTTGGCATCCGAGACCAGTTCAACCACGGTCCGGTCGGCCTGCGCGCGGATGCGCTGCGCGGCTTCCTTACCGCGGGCGCGTTCGTCAGTTGCTTCGCGTTCACGCTCGGCCTTCATCCGGTCGAAGGTCGCCTCGAGGTTGGCCTGCGGCAGATCGGTTGCCTTCAGGCGCACGTCGATCACGTTGACACCCAGCGCGCGCGCTTCGGCAATCGCGCTGTTGCGGATTCGCAGCATCAGGGCCGCACGGTCCGAACTAAGGATGTCACGCGACGAGACCGAACCCAGAACTTCACGAGTTTCAGCGCGTAGGATACGATCAAGACGGTCCTCAGCCACAGGGATGCCACCGACACCAACCGCCTGACGGAACTGATTCAGGTCCGAGATGCGGTAGCGGGCAAAAGCATCGACCACCAGACGACGATCATCCAGAGGTGTAACCTCCAGCGGCTGAACGTCGATGGACAGGATACGGTCGTCATAGCGCACGACTTCCTGAATCAAAGGAATCTTGAACGCCAGACCGGGCTCTTCTTTGACCGCAACGACACGACCAAATTGCAGCACCAGCGCGCGTTCACGTTCGTCCACGATAAAGATCGAGGACAGGCCAACAACGCCAAGGATCACTACCAGAATGAGAATAATAGGTGACTTACGCATCAGTTGCTCTCCTCGGCCTGATTGCGGCGCAATTCGTTCAGCGGCAGATACGGCACGACGCCCTGCCCCGAACCGGTCGAGTTTTCGTCCAGAATGATCTTGTCGACATCACCCAGAACCTGCTCCATCCGCTCCAGATACAGACGTTTGCGGGTCACGTCGGGGGCCTTGGAGTATTCTTCCAAAACCGCGCTGAAGCGGCTGGCTTCACCTTGTGCGCTATTGATCTGCTGGGCGCGGTACGCTTCGGCCTCTTCCAGCACCTGCGCAGCTTCACCACGTGCCTGCGCAAGCGCCTGGTTGGCATAGGCATCCGCGATATTCTGTTCGCGGTCACGCTCCTGAGCGGCGGCCTGAACGTCGCGGAACGCAGCAATCACGTCCTGAGGCGGGTCGGCTTTGTCAAAGTTGACGCGGACGATGTTGATGCCGGAATCATAGCTGTCCATCGTGGACTGGATCAGTTCCTGCAGACGGTCCGCAATTACACCGCGATCCCGGTTCAGGATCGGTGCCAGCTCGCTTTGCGCAATGATCTCACGCATGGCCGATTCAGAAACCGCGCGGATTGTTTGGCGTGGGTCACGTAGGTTGAACAGGAACTTGGCCGGATCGTTGATGTTCCAGACAACCTGGTAATCGATATCGACAACATTTTCGTCGCCAGTCAGCATCAGGCCATCATCGCTACCGCGCGTGCCACCCATATCTTCGGTCTGTTCGCGTGTTACCGGGATGACTTCTGCAGTGACAACAGGCCAAGGGGCAAAGTTCAGACCAGGATTACCGACTGAAGAAAACTCGCCCAGAAACAGCTCGACCGACTGTTCTTCGGGTTTCACGGTATAGAAGCTTGCCGCGGCCCAAAGACCGGCCGCTACCAGTAGGCCAATCGCGACCGTGCCTTTGGTAAACGCAGGCCCGCCGCCGCCAGAGCCCTGGCCACCGCCCTGGCCCGAGCCTCCACGACCGCCCATAAGGACGCGCAGCTGCTCCTGACCCTTTTTCATCAGTTCATCGATTTCGGGAATCTGCGGGCCATCGCCTTCGGGTGGGCGACGCCCATCTCCGTTGTTACCCCTGTTTCCTCCGCCGCCGGAAGAGCCTCCGCCCCCCCAGGGGCCACCGCTGTTGCCCGCCATGTGTTTCAATTCCTTCGTTTTGGCCCGTGTGATCACGGTTTCCCTTGTAACCTGTGTACGCGCGCTTGCAAATCAAGCGGTGCGTACAGGTTGCCGCATTGTGACCAGTTCTTCGGCCATCACGGGATGAACCGCAACCGTACGGTCGAAATCTTCTTTGGTTGCACCCATTTTTACTGCGATTCCGGCCAACTGGATCATTTCTCCCGCACCCGGTGCCACAATATGGCATCCCAATACCTTCCTTGTAGCCTGGCTGATGATCAGTTTCATCAACACGCGTTGCGTGCCACCGGCAAACGATTTCTGCATCGGCTTGAACGAAGTCGCATAGACTTCGATTGGCTCCTGCTCAGCTGCTTCTTCCTCGCTCAGGCCCACGGTGCCCATTTCGGGCTGCGTGAAAATCGCTGTCGGGATCAGTTCATGGTCCACCGGTGTCGGATTGCCTTTGAAAACAGTTTCGACAAACGCCATCCCTTCGCGGATCGCCACCGGCGTCAGGTTTACACGGTCGGTGACGTCGCCAATCGCATAGATCGAAGGCACAGCAGTCTGACTGTATTCGTCCACCACGATTTCGCCCTTCCGTCCGCGCTCGACACCAAGCCCTTCGAGTCCAAGGTCGTCAGCATTGGGTGCACGGCCTGTGGCATACATGACCACATCAAACAGCTGTTCTGAGCCATTCGTGGCTTTTACCCAGATTTTGTCGCCCTGTTTCTTCATCTCAAGCACATTGGTGCCCAGATGAACATCAACGCCATTCTGACACATCTCTTCGCAGATAAGGCCCCGCGCTTCGTCGTCGAAACCGCGCAGGATTTGCGCACCACGATAGAACTGGGTCGTCTTGACGCCCATGCCATTCATGATCCCGGCAAACTCGCAAGCGATATAGCCGCCACCGACGATCAGCATCGTCTCGGGCAGTTTGTCCAGATGGAAGATCTCGTTCGAGGTAATGGCCAGTTCAGATCCCGGAAACTCAGGCACAACCGGTCGTCCACCCGTCGCGACCAGGATATGTTTCGCGCTCTTGCGCGTCCCGTCAGCTAGTTCCACCGTATGCGGATCTACGAGGCGGGCGCGCTGATCAAATGTCTCGACACCGTTGTTCTTGAGGATATTGCGATAGATCCCCTCCAGCCGGTCCAGCTCAGCATAAAGCTTGCTGCGGAAGATATCCCAATTGAACGCGCCGGGTTTGATATCCCAGCCATAGGCCTGCGCATCCTCGACCATGTCTGCGTATTCGCTGGCGAAAACCATCAGCTTTTTCGGAACACAGCCCCGGATAACGCAGGTCCCGCCATAGCGATCCTCTTCGGCCAGCGCCACTTTGGCGCCGTTTTCACCGGCAGCCACACGCGCCGCCCGGACCCCGCCCGAGCCGCCTCCGATGACGAACAGATCATAGTCAAAGCTCATTTACCCTGCCTTTTTCAAATTCTTGCAAGCGCCGTTTCGGCGTTGCAAAGGGTGTATCTTATCGTGCGCCACCGTCCAGAACTTTGTGCCGCGACAGTTGATCCTGCCAAGGGGCAAAAATGTCAGGCCAGTAGCGCTTCATTGCCTCTACAAAGCGCAGAGATATGTCCGGAGGCATCAATTGCAACGGGATCGGCAGCGTCTCACTTTTGCCATCAGGCCTTTCGAAACTGACAAAGAAACTGTCCCGCTGCTTCTGTTCCATTTGGTCATAGGCATCAATGTAGCGCACATTCGCCCAGTTGATTTTCTGCAGTTGCCCGTTGTTACGGCGTAATTGGAAGCCTTCTGAATCTACGTACGCTACCAGGTTCGGCATTTTTTGTGCTCTCAGGAAGCCAATTGTCATCACACCAAACAAGACAGCGGCAGCAAATGCAAAAACCGCCAGTGATCCCACGAATGGCCAGTTGGATAAAGCCAGCCAAAGGCTAGCCAAAACGGCGAGTCCTATCTTCAAGAGCTGAAGCACAATCCTCTTTTTCCTCGCCGCCATGGCTGTTTCATTTTCTCGAAATTCTACGGCGAGAGGCAGCGGCATTGTTTAGTCCGCAAGATCTGAAAACAGGTTCTCGCCGTCATCACCCAGTTCGTCGACCTCAACGGTGCCTTCATTGATGTCGCGCAGCTCGACCCGGCCATCGCCATGACCGATCACAACTTTGTCACAGATGTCGATGAACAGTCCATTTTCTACCACTCCCGGCACCTGATTCAAAACCAGCGCCAGCTGTCTTGGGTTGCCGATGCGCTGCAGATGCAGATCCAAAATGTGGTTCCCCTCATCTGTGATCTTGGGGGCCTCTCCATTCATCCGCAGCGTGACAGAGGTACCCAGAACATCCATCGTATCCAACGCTTCTTCGATGAGAGTGCGGGTGGTCTGCCACCCAAACGGGATCACCTCGACCGGCAACGGGAATGCGCCCAGTGCCTCGACTTCCTTGCCCGCATCGGCGATCACAACCATCTGGTCACTTGCAGTGGCAACGATTTTTTCCTGCAGCAGCGCTGCACCACCACCTTTGATCAGGCTCAGCTCACCGTCGAACTCGTCAGCCCCGTCAATTGTCAGATCCAGCCAGCCAGCCTGATCCAGCGAGACGACCTCGATGCCAACCTCGCGCGCCAGTTGCGCGGTCGCAGTCGAAGTCGGAACACCTTTTATCTTCAGGCCTTCGTCGCGAACGCGTTCGCCCAGACGACGCACCAGCCATGCGGCGGTCGATCCGGTTCCCAAACCGACGCGCATTCCGTCCTGAACCATTTCAGCTGCGCGACGCGCAGCGACATACTTGGCATTGTCGATGGGTGACAGTTTTCCGGTCATTGCAGCTTCCCCTCAAGTCTTAGCCGGACTTATACGGAAAGCCCTGCGCAACTGCGAGACCCAATTCGCATTCCGCCCCCGCAAAACATGTCGCTGAAATACGCGTTTCCTATTGGAAACGTCGCAATCGAGTCTTCCCGCACCGCGGCTCTGCTATAATTAAGCATGATGGAAAAGCCGTACCTGCTCCACTACGCCCCCGACAACGCTTCGCTGGTGATCCGGCTGGTGTTGGAAGAGATGGGTCTGCCTTATGAAACCGCGCTGGTTAACCGCCGCCGGAACGAACAGGATGGAGCAGTTTACAGGGCCCTCAACCCCAATGGTCTGATACCGGTACTCGAAACGCCTCAGGGCCCAATTTTCGAAACTGCGGCCATATTGCTGTGGCTCTCCGACCAACATGGCCAGATGGCACCTGACCCGAATGATCCCGACCGGGCTGCCTTTCTCAAATGGTTGTTTTTTGCATCAAACACGCTGCACGCCGATTTGCGCATCCTTTTCTATGCGGAAAAGTACATCGATCCAGCAGAAGCCAGCACTTTGCGCGCAGGCATCCAGCCCAGGCTGCGACAACACCTGAAGCTGCTGGATGCTGAGGTGCAAAATGCCCCCGACTGGCTGCGCGGTGATCAACCCTCTGTTCTGAGCTACTATCTGGCCTGCATGATGCGCTGGATGGCGCTTTACCCTGCCAAGATCGACCGCAGCTGGTATCAACTGGCTGACACACCCTACCTGCAACAAATCCTGATGCAGATGGAAACCCGACCTGCAACCCGTGCGGCTATTGCCGCCGAAGGATTGGGCGTCACGCCCTTTACATCTCCGACTTACGCCAACCCTCCAGAAGGCTCAGCTACCTGACATGTTCCTCTCTGTCTTCGATATGTTCAAAGTGGGCATCGGCCCCTCCTCTTCGCACACCATGGGACCAATGGTTGCAGCCGCGCGTTTTCTTGATCTGATGCGCGCCTCTCCGTTTGACTTCGCAGGACTGCGTGGATCGCTGCACGGGTCTCTGGCGTTTACCGGTGTCGGGCACGCCACCGACCGGGCCACCATTCTGGGATTGGCCGGCTTTGTCCCGGACAACTACGACAATGACAAGGCCGAGGCTGCGCTGGCGGAAATCGCGGCGACGCAGACGGTCACACCCGACGGATTGCCGACACTGAAATTCGATCCGAAAACAGATCTGATCTTTGACTATGACCACAACCTGCCCGGTCACGCCAACGGCATGATCCTGATGGCAACCGACGCGCAGGGCGATGTGATCCTGCGGCAGGTCTATTACTCCGTCGGCGGCGGCTTTGTCCTGACCGAAGAAGAACTGGCCGAAGGCAAAGATACCAACGACGGCCCAGCTGTACCCTACCCGTTTCACTCGGCTGCCGAGATGCTGGAAATGGCGAACTCAAGCGGCAAGAGCATCGCTGCGATGAAGCGCGAGAACGAGATTGCGCGCGGCTGTGCCGATAGCTTCGCCAAAGGGTCGGCGCGACTTTGGGAAGTCATGAACAATTGCATCGAGCGCGGCCTTACCACCGACGGCATCCTGCCCGGTGGCCTGAATGTACGCCGCCGCGCCAAGGGTATCTATGACGCGCTGCAAGCCGAGCGCGGCATGAACCTGAACGCGCCGCACACCATCAATGACTGGATGAGCGTCTACGCGATGGCCGTGAACGAAGAAAACGCTGCAGGCGGTCAGGTGGTCACCGCGCCCACCAATGGCGCTGCAGGGACTTTGCCTGCGGTACTTCGGTACTATCTGGATCACGTACCCGGTGCCTCGGAAAGCCATATCGAGGATTTTCTGCTGACTGCCGCCGCGATTGGCGGACTGGTCAAGTACAACGCCTCAATCTCCGGCGCCGAAGCCGGGTGTCAGGCCGAGGTTGGCAGCGCCTCGGCAATGGCCGCAGCAGGCCTGTGCGCAGTGATGGGTGGCACGCCCGAGCAAGTTGAGAACGCAGCCGAGATTGCGCTCGAACATCATTTGGGCATGACCTGCGATCCTGTTGCAGGTCTGGTTCAGGTTCCCTGTATCGAGCGCAACGGGCTTGCCGCAATCAAGGCAGTTTCTGCAGCCTCGCTTGCGCTGCGTGGGGATGGCAAACACTTCGTGCCGCTGGATGCGGTGATCGAAACCATGCGCCAGACCGGACATGACATGCATGAAAAGTACAAAGAGACTTCTCTGGGTGGCCTTGCCGTAAACGTGCCCAATTGCTGACCTGACAGTTTGCCCTTTCACACGGGCACGGCTTGACCTAGCGTGCCCGTCATGACCCAGGATCGTCCCGTCTTTGGCATCTTTCTGATGCTTGGTTTTTGTGTACTTGCACCGCTTGGTGATGCAATGGCCAAACTGCTGGGCGAAACAACCCCACTGGGTCTGCTGGTTCTGGTCCGCTTTGCTGTTCAGGCGATCATCCTGATCCCGCTGGTCGCTGTGACGGGTCGTCCCTGGCGAATGAGTGGACGTATACTGAGGTTAACACTGATCCGCACGATCCTGCACATCGCGGGGATTGCCGCCATGTTCAGTGCGCTGCAATATCTGCCATTGGCCGATGCGGTCGCGATCGCCTTCGTCATGCCTTTCATCATGCTGCTGCTGGGCAGCTATGTGTTGGGTGAGGAAGTCGGTGCCCGGCGTCTGATCGCCTGCATCGTTGGTTTCATTGGCACCCTGCTGGTTATCCAACCCAGCTTTGCCGAGGTCGGTGCACCCGCTTTGTTGCCGCTCGTCGTCGCGGTGGTATTCTCGTTTTTCATGCTGGTCACACGGAAGATTGCGAAGGAAACCGATCCGATCGCACTCCAGGCGGTTTCGGGCTCTTTCGCGACAGTGATGCTTCTTCCGCTTCTCCTGATCGGGACAGGGGCCGGCATATGGGAGCTCTCTTTGATCGTACCCGCAGGCGAAACCCACTGGCTGCTGATCGCGATCGGCGTGTTGGGAACGGTCGCACATCTGCTGATGACATGGTCGCTACGCTACGCACCGTCCGCCACGCTCGCCCCGATGCAATATCTCGAAATTCCCGTGGCGACGCTGATCGGATGGATGATCTTTCACGATCTGCCTGATGGCCTTGCGGCGATCGGGATTCTGATCACCATCTGCGCCGGGCTCTATGTCATCCTGCGTGAGCGCGCCAACGCCCGGTCCGCTCCGACTGAAACGCCAGCATGACCTGATCCAAAGCCGTTCGCGGCACCATGACCAGCAGGCCCGGACCATCCACCTCAAGCTCAACATCCGACATGGCCCGGTTCGAGGTCCCAACACGCCCATCCGGTTCCAGAACCAGCCCATCGATTGGCCATTCCAAACCTTTACTTCGCCCCGTTACACGCTGAAACGGAAACAATGAAACTGTCTGGCCCGGCTCAATGGTCATCGTGATATGTGGGGGTGCGTGAAACGCGACCTCATGCTCGCCTAGCAAGATACAGCGGTGATCGGGAAGCCGGACCAACGCATTAAGCACGGCGAGCTGATGATCCAGACGCCCCCCCAGAAACCCGACACCCAAAACAAGAGGTGCCTCAATGCTGCGCAGCGCTTTGTCAAAGTCGGTGCTATCTTGTTCACGTATCGGAAACAAACGCTCTTCCGGGATCTGCTCGCGATATCTTCTCTCCAGCGAATCGAAGTCTCCGATTACCGCGTCCGGCATCCGACCCGATTCGATGACGGCGGCGGCTCCACCATCCGCTGCGACCACCTGATTGACGCGGCTTAGCACCAAATTCAGGTCATCAGGACCGATTTTTCCCCCTCCGATCAGTGCTATTGGCCTCTGAGAACATACAATCGGGCTATTTTTTACAAGATTGACCATTTTTCCCGGTTTTGGACACATTGAGACCACAAAATGATAGGTTCATCTAGACAGTTCCGAGCCGACTCTGCGCCCAGCGTCGCGCGGATTGGCTCTGTAGTTTGTAAAGGACGTGCGTCTGATGGTACAGAATAACAAGGTATTGACCGTTTCCTACGGAACCTTCTCGTGCACTTTGGAAGGTTTTGATGATTCATTTGAAACGATGAAAGCGATTGCAGAGTATTTTCGCGATCTCGCAGCGGATGATCGCTACTTTGGATCGGAACCCCCACAGCCAGACGCAGAAATGCTGACCCGCATCGCTCAGCGCGACGCTTCGCGCCGTGTCGAGGCCAGCCAGAATGAAACTGGCCTGCTATTACGCGCAACCGAAGAAGCGCCCGCAGCCGAACCACAGCCGGTCGCGCCGGTAATCGCAGCCGAACAACCACAACCCCAGCCACAACAAACGCCTGACAGCACCCCCGATCTGACTGTTGTGGACACGGCGCCCTCCACAGGCGCTGACGCATTCTTTGCCGAGGCCGAACCGGTTGAACCTGCTCAGCCCGCTGCCGCCGACAGCATCGCTGCCAAGCTGCAGCGCATCCGCGCGGTTGTTTCGCATGCGGACGAAGGCTCGACAGCGTATTCCGAGGATGAAGACAACGGATACCTGACCCCAGCCCAGCCAAAGGTTGACGCCATTTCGGCGGCATTCGAGTCGGGCGCCCTGAGCCCCGAGGATCTGGACGACACGGCAACGGGCGAAGCCCCGCAAGCTGCTCCTGAAGCGCCTGAACCAGTCATTGAACCCGAAGCGACCCCCGAAATCGAGGAAACCATTGCCGAAGCAGAGGTTCAGGAAGAACTGGCCGAGGCTGATCAACCCACTGACGTTCTGTTCTCGGATCTCGACGAAGCGCCCGAGGCCGAAGAAGAACAGGATGAAATCGTCAACATTCTCGATGTCGATGAATCTGATGAAGACGATGTAACTGAAAACGACGAGAACAGCACTCTGCAGTTGGAGCAGTCCGACATCGTGTTCGAATCGCATGATGGTATCCTGACCGCAGAGGACGAACACAATCTGCTGAATGAGATTTCGGAAGTCGAAGCAGAGATGGATGCCCGTACCGGCCATAAACTGTCCGAAGAATCCGGCATTGATCAGGATGTTTCACGACTGATGGACAAGGCCGACGCACGGATGGACGACCCTGCGACCAACGATCAGCGAGAAACCTATTCGCACCTGCGGACAGCAGTTGCTGCCACCGAAGCAGAGCGCGACGAGGCGGGTGAAGATGCTGCCGCTGCGGGCGACGCCGACTATCGCGGCGATCTGGCGTCCGTTGTCAGCCCCCGTCGCCCTGCCGAGATTGAAGTCACAAGCCTGCGCCCTGAAACCGATAATGCGGCGCCCCTCAAACTGGTGGCTGAGCAGCGCATCGATACGCAGGACACAGATGCAGGGCCTATTACGCCGCGCCGTGTCACAGCCGCTCAAGAGGACGAAGATACATCAGAAGAAGGCGGCTTTGCCTCGTTTGCACAGGAACAAGGCGCTCAATCCCTTCCCGATCTGCTCGAAGCGGCTGCGGCCTATCTGTCCTTCATCGAAGGCCAGGAACAATTCTCGCGCCCGCAACTCATGAACAAGGTCCGCTCGTTGAAGCAGGATGAGTTCAATCGTGAAGAGAGCCTGCGCTCGTTCGGTCAGTTGCTGCGCGACGGTAAGATCGAAAAGGCCGGTGGAGGTCGTTTCGCGGCCTCGAACCAGATTGGTTTCCGTCCGGACGACAAACGCGCGGCCGGGTAAGGCACAAACAGAAAATGGTAACGGCCGGAGAGTTTCTCCGGCCGTTCTTTTTTGCCTATGATCACTAAAGTCAGAAGTTGAATGCCAGTGCGACGTAAGGACCGGTCAACGTCAGATCGATAACATTTTGTCCGCCTTCGAAATCAACGCTCAGGTGGCGGTATCCGCCAACAACATGGGTCGTGTCAGTCCATTTCCAGCCTGCCTGGATCAATGCCTCCCACTGAAATTTTGACCCAACGCCAAACCCGCCAACATTCCCCATCGCAGAAAAGTTCCACCGGTCATTGATCGCCCGGTGGTATCGCGCGCCGATCAGCGGATCGGTCCAGCTCTGATCCGTGCTGGCTGTAAATCGAGCAACAGTCGTTGAAAGATCAAGGTCCCAATGGCGCAGCGCTGCCATCGCCTCGACGCGTGATTGGCTGCCCTGAAACACCGTATAGCTGGCGCCCAGAGACATCATGATGCCATCGAGTTCCCAATTCGCCAGATCGTTGAATGGGCCAATCGGAACGTTATCTCCGAGATTGAGATAGTTGAACTCTCCACCAATCGCCCATCGTCCCTTTCGCGCCTCACCGGCAATAAGGAACGCGCTGTTCAGAATATCAAAGATAGACTTACTGCCATCGACCGGGGGATTGGGTCCAATGTCCAGAGACGTTCTGAATTCCGGCCCCCAAAGATAGGGTGCTACCACAAAATCCCAATCGTTGGCCTGCACAGGCTCTGGGGCAATCCCCGATATGGCAATCGCAAATGCCCCCGCAACCGCTTGTTTCATGTTTCACCTGCAAGCCAAAATATCACCAAAACACATTCGATTCAGTGAGTTTGTCATGCAGGTGATTTTCGATCAACAGCCGAGGCTAGTTTGAATCCTGATCTGGGTCTTCTTTGCCGACACCACGAAAGACGAACTTGAACGGCAGTGCCCACAAGACGCCAAGTACGATGTAGACCAGAAGTTCGACCCAGATTGGTGGACGGTCGAGCCAATTCACCACCGTCACCACCGCCACAATGTAAAGCGGCAGCCCAATCACAAGGATCACCAGCGACCAGCGCCGGCGAGCCTTGTAGCTTAGACCAGATTTCTGTTCACCACTCATCAATCTGCAAACGGGTCAGTCACCAGAATGGTGTCATCCCGCTCCGGGCTGGTGGAAAGAAGTGCGACCGGGCACTCGATAAGCTCTTCGACCCGACGTACATACTTGATCGCATTGGCAGGCAGTTCGGCCCAGCTGCGGGCACCCTCGGTGGATTCGCTCCAGCCTGGCATTTCCTCGTAGATCGGCGTGCAGCGCGCCTGCTGATCAGCTGCGGTTGGCAGATAGTCCAGACGTTCGCCGTCCAGATCATAGCCCACGCAGATCTTCAGGGTTTCAAACCCGTCCAGAACGTCCAACTTCGTCAGCGAGATGCCGTTAACACCGCTGGTCGCGCAGGTTTGGCGCACAAGGCAGGCATCGAACCAGCCGCAGCGGCGCTTACGGCCAGTTACGGTTCCGAACTCATGTCCACGAGTACCCAGACGCATGCCGTCGTCGTCATCCAGCTCGGTCGGGAACGGCCCCTCACCGACGCGGGTGGTATATGCTTTGACGATCCCCAGAACGAAATCGACCGAGCCCGGGCCGATGCCAACACCAGTCGCGGCCTGCCCAGCAATCACGTTGGATGAGGTCACGAACGGATAGGTACCGAAATCGATGTCCAACAATGCACCCTGCGCGCCTTCGAACAGGATCCGCTTGCCAGCTTTGCGTTTTTCGTTGAGCACTTTCCAGACGGGCGCAGCGAACGGCAAAATCTGCGGGGCGATCTCTTTCAGCTGAGCAATCAGGGCATCGCGATCAACCGGCTCGATCCCCAATCCCTTGCGCAGCGGGTCATGGTGCTGCAACGCGCGATCAACACGTGCTTCCAGCGTTGCATGGTCAGCAAGATCGGCAACACGCACCGAACGGCGGCCTACCTTGTCTTCGTATGCCGGGCCAATACCGCGACCTGTGGTCCCGATTTTGGTGCCTTTGCTGGCGGCCTCTTCACGGGCGCGATCGAGTTCACCGTGGATCGGAAGAATCAACGGGGTGTTTTCTGCAATCATCAGTGTTTCGGGCGTGATCTCGACACCCTGTTCGCGGATCGATGCGATTTCGCCAACCAGATGCCACGGGTCCAGAACAACACCGTTGCCAATCACACTCAGCTTCCCGCCACGAACAACACCGGATGGAAGCGCGTTCAGCTTGTAAACCTCGCCGTCAATGACCAGCGTATGCCCTGCATTATGCCCGCCCTGAAAACGCGCGATCACATCCGCCCGCTCGCTGAGCCAGTCGACGATCTTGCCTTTTCCTTCGTCACCCCACTGGGCGCCGACAACAACCACATTGGCCATATCCGGTCCTTTTGCGCTGAGTTATCAAACTCGGCTCGTATAGCGGGGGGAAAGCGGCAGGGAAACCGGTAATTCGACGCAGTTGAACCTATCCGAGGCTCAGACAGGTGCCAATCGCACCGGTTGACCGTGCGGGGTCGTCAGATAGGCATCTTCCCAAGCATTTTTCATCGTATCCACATCCGCTGGTGCCGCCTCGCCATGCTCGGCCAGCAGTGATTCCAGTGTTTCCAGCCAGGCATGGAAGTAGTCATCGCCACCATCCAGTTCGCGATCCAGGCCATGACGCTTAAGAGTCTGCGAAAACCGTGCCGCCCAATCCGACCAGTCAAACCGACCGGCTTCGTTCAATGCCACAGTCACGGCAAAAACCTGTGCATGCCATGGTTCAACAAAGACCGGTTCAGGGGCGGAATGCGTAAGACAGTCACTCATGCGGGTTCCAGATAGCTTTGCCACAAATCCAGCACGACCTCATCCTGTGGATGTTCCGGGTTCGCCCACAGTTCTGAGGCGGGAAATGCCACGGCATAAAGGGGTTCAGGTGCCTCACCCAATCGGTGCGCGCTCGAGTCGGGCAGTACATGTGTTCCATGTACCATCAGAATACGGCCCCTCGCTCCGGCTGCATAAATGGGTAACCGCGTGTGTCCACCGTCAACAAGACGGTTCGCAGCCGGGCGTGCAGTGACGACCTCCTGCCCGATTTCGAATTCCACAGGCACGTTCGAAGGCCGGTCAGCGGGACCGCCACTGGCCAATACACCTGCCACCGCTTCTGCCTTCAATACCCGATTGGCCAGAGCATGCTCGCCACCGTCAGCCTCACCCCGCAAGTCCTCTTCGGTCAACACACCGCTTTCAACCAACAGGTCAGCGAGAGCAGAAATCCACTTCTCGTAGTAGGAAAACCGCGTGTAGTCCTTGGGCGACAACCTCTCGCGGGCATGGCGCGAGATATCAATGTTCCACTGCCCCAGCGATCCGGCGGCAAGCGTCACTGCCAGAGCCCGCGCGTGCCAGTCTTCGGCAAACACCGGGGCATCCTCGGATTCGGGATTAACCGGACCGTCACCGAAACGCCCGCCCATATCATGTACGCGCGTCATGATGGCACCTTGGGCAGGCCGGTTCCGATCATGCTGTCCCGCGTGACAAGGGCGGCAAGCTCTTCCTCACTCAACCCTTCGCTCCCTTTCGGTTGCATCGGCAGAACAAGATACCGCACCTCTGCTGTCGAATCCCAAACGCGCACCGATGTTTCAGCGGGCAACGTGACCCCGAATTCGGCCAGCACCTTGCGCGGCTCACGCACAGCGCGGGCGCGGTAGGCATCGGATTTGTACCAGCCCGGCGGAATTCCCAGCAGCGGCCATGGGTAACAGCTGCACAGAGTGCAAACAACCATATTGTGCTGCCTAGGCGTATTCTCGACCACGACCATGTGCTCACCCTGACGACCATAGTAGCCCAATTCAGCCACCACCGAAGTCGCATCGTTGAGCAGAGAATCTTTGAATTCGGGATCTGCCCAAGCCTTGGCGACGACTCGCGCGCCGTTCTGGGGACCAATCTTGTTTTGATAGATATCGATGATCTCATCCAGCGCCGCGGGATCGATCAATCCCTTGCGAGTCAGAATCGTCTCAAGCGCTTTGACGCGGAGCGCGGGTTCAGGTGGCAAAAGGGCGTGCGGGTGGTCGTGATCATCATGTGGCATGGCCGCAGCCTGCGCGAGGCAAAGCCCTGCTGTCCAGTCCCTTTGCCGTGATCTGAAACATCACCGTTCTTGATGCCAACTCCTCCCTTGCCCCCAGCATCAAACTTGCATAGATACCACGCGATACACGTCACGCCGCACAGGAAGACCATGGAAAACGTCGTTCTCATCATCCACCTCCTCTTGGCCCTTGGCCTGATTGCCGTTGTTCTGATGCAGCGGTCCGAAGGCGGTGGCCTTGGCATGGGCGGCGGTGGTGGCGGTGCCATGACCGGTCGCGCAGCTGCAACCGCGCTGGGTAAACTGACCTGGATTTTGGCTGCGTGCTTTATCGTGACCTCGATCACGCTGACCATTCTGGCCGCTCAGAAGTCTTCTGGCAGTTCGGTCATCGATCGTCTGGGCGTTCCGGCACCTGCGGCGACCGAAGAAAGCACACCGGCGGTTCCGTCGGCGGATGATCTGCTGCCTCCGACGCAGGGCGACAACGCGCCGCTGATTCCGCAAGCCGACTGATCCACTAGACCTAGAAACCTAAAAGAGAACTGCAACAGCATCTTGCGGTTCTCTTGCGCTATTGGCGCGAATCCTTTATATGTGAAGTCCCGTGATGCAGCGGTTTTTCGGAACCGTCGGGCAGCTGATTTTGACGTCTCACGGGAGCAGCCGAAAACATGGCGCGTTTTATTTTCATCACTGGTGGTGTGGTTTCGTCCTTGGGCAAAGGACTGGCTTCGGCGGCTTTGGGCTCGCTGCTGCAGGCCCGGGGATATTCGGTGCGTCTGCGCAAGCTCGACCCCTATCTGAACGTCGATCCGGGCACGATGTCACCATTCGAACATGGCGAAGTGTTCGTCACCGATGATGGCGCGGAAACCGATCTGGACCTTGGTCACTACGAACGTTTCACCGGCGTTGCTGCGCGCAAAACCGACTCGGTCAGTTCAGGCCGGATCTATTCCAACGTGCTCGAGAAAGAACGCCGTGGTGATTACCTTGGTAAAACCATTCAGGTGATCCCGCACGTCACCAACGAGATCAAGGATTTCATCTCCATTGGCGAAGATGAGGTTGATTTCATGCTGTGCGAAATCGGTGGCACCGTTGGCGACATCGAAGGCCTGCCGTTTTTCGAAGCGATCCGTCAGTTCAGCCAGGATAAACCGCGTGGTCAGTGTATCTTTATGCACCTCACACTGCTGCCCTACATCAAGGCCTCTGGCGAGCTGAAAACCAAGCCAACCCAGCACTCGGTGAAAGAGCTGCGCTCGATTGGTCTGGCCCCCGACATTCTGGTTTGTCGCTCCGAAGGGCCTATCCCGACCAAAGAGCGGGAAAAACTGGCACTGTTCTGCAACGTCCGCCCTGACAGCGTAATTGCCGCGCAGGACCTGAGCACGATCTACGACGCTCCGCTGGCGTATCACCGCGAAGGTCTGGATCAGGCGGTTCTGGATGCGTTCCAGATCAGCCCGGCACCAAAACCCGATCTGGCGAAGTGGGAAGATGTCAGCGACCGAATCCACAACGCCGAAGGCGAAGTGAAGGTTGCCATCGTCGGAAAATACACCCAGTTGGAAGACGCCTATAAGTCGATCGCCGAAGCCCTGACCCATGGTGGCATGGCCAACCGCGTCAAGGTCAAGGTCGAATGGGTCGATGCCGAGATTTTCGACAAGGAAGACGCGGCTCCGCATCTGGAGGGCTATCACGCAATCCTCGTCCCCGGCGGGTTCGGAGAGCGCGGCACTGAAGGCAAAATCAAAGCAGCGCAATACGCGCGCGAGCACAAGGTGCCTTATCTGGGCATTTGTCTTGGCATGCAGATGGCCGTCATCGAAGCTGCCCGCAATGTTGCGGGCATCAAAGAGGCCGGTTCCGAAGAATTCGATCACGAAGCAGGTAAAAAGCGTTTTGAGCCCGTGGTTTATCACCTCAAAGAATGGGTGCAGGGGAACCACAAGGTCGAACGGAAAGTTGGCGACGACAAGGGCGGTACCATGCGTCTGGGCGCTTATGATGCTGTTCTGGGCGAAGGCTCAAAGGTTGCTGAAGTCTATGGCAGCACCAATATCGAAGAGCGCCACCGCCACCGCTATGAGGTGGACATCAAATACCGCGAGAAGCTCGAAGAGGCTGGCCTGAAGTTCTCGGGCATGTCTCCGGATGGTCGCCTGCCCGAGATCGTCGAATGGTCGGATCACCCATGGTTCATCGGGGTGCAATACCATCCCGAACTGAAATCCAAACCCTTTGATCCTCATCCTCTGTTCCGCGAGTTCGTGCGCGCAGCCAAGGAAACCTCGCGTCTGGTCTGACGCTTCTGCACACCTCTTTTGGTTGCCTTGCTCTTCGTTCCGGGTCAGTTTGGCCCGGAGCAAATTACGGAGCCGAGCCTGTGACCAAAGGATATTGGGTTGCCCATGTCGATGTGGACGACATGGATACGTACAAAAAGTACATCACCGCCAACGCTGAGCCCTTCGCTGAGTACGGCGCGCGCTTTCTTGTGCGCGGTGGCGATCGCGTGGTCAAAGAGGGCGCATCAAGGTCACGGACCGTGGTGATCGAATTTCCCAGCTACGAACAGGCATTAGCCTGCTATGAAAGCGATGCCTATCAGAAGGCAAAAGCCCTGCGCGATCCTGTGTCGATGGGCGATCTTGTGATCATTCAGGGCTATGACGGGTAGTCTCTGCTTGGCGGACCACAAAATATGGAATAACCTGTGCCCATGCTGAAGAAGTTCTTTCAGGCGTTTCGCCCGCCGCAACAAACCACCCTGCCAGATCCGGATGCCGAGCTTGCCCTGGGTGCTCTTTTGGTGCGTGTCGCGCAGGCCGATCGGGATTACAAGGTCGAGGAAATCAGCCTGATCGACCGGATTCTCGCCCGGCTTTATCAGCACAACGCGATTGAAGCCGCCAAAGTCCGCGCAACCTGCGAAAAGTTGCATGCTGCGGCGCCGGAAACCGATACATTTGGCAAACTGATCCGCGAAACCACTGATCTGCAGGAACGCCTGGCAGCGCTTGAGGCGTTGTGGGAGGTTGTTCTAGCCGATGGCAACTCGGACGAAGGTGAGATCAAGATCGTCGAAGAAGCCCGTGCAGCCATGGGACTCAGCTTTAACGACAGTCGCAATGCACGCGAACGGGTGCAAAGTCGCTTGGAAGCCAGCTAACCTGCGTCTATATCTTTCTGCATGTTCAGTGATTTCCTGTCCCGGCTCACACAGCCGCAGCCCGACCCGCTTGCCGATGATGATGCCCGCCTGGCCCTGACGGCCCTGCTGGTACGTATTGCGCGATCCGACAATGACTATGCCGATACCGAGATGGCTCGGATCGACCGCATATCAGCCGAACGTTATGGCCTGTCGCCGTTCGAGGCTGCAGGTTTACGCGCCCGCGCCGAAGATCTGGAGGCCCAGGCCCCCGATACTGTCCGCTTCACTCGCGCAATCAAAGAAGCTGTCCCTTATGACCACCGCCTTGGCGTGGTCGAGGCACTTTGGTCCGTGGCGCTGGCCGATGGCGAACGCTCCGAGGACGAAGATTCGCTGATCCGATTGGCTGTCAGTCTGCTGGGCATCAGTGACGTGGATTCGGCACTCGCCCGTCAGAAGGCTGCAAAATCGTGACCGCAATGCTGGGCATGTATGACATGCCAGCACTTCAGCCCGCCAATGACCGCTTCTGGTCCTTGATTCGCGCCCATCTGGGCGAAGGCCCGGAGCATCTGACCAGAGATCGCGATTTCTGGGACATCTGGAGAGATCCGGAACTGGTTTTCGCACAAACCTGCGGCATGCCCTACCGGACACGGCTGCACGGTGAAGTTCAACTGGTGGGGACACCGGACTACGGCTTACCTGGTTGTCCACCCGGCCACTACTGCTCGGTTTTTGTTGCACAGTTCGATGATGACCGCGATCTTGAAGGGCTCGTCGCCGGGACCTTTGCGTATAACGAAGCGCTGTCGCAATCCGGCTGGGCCGCACCGGTTGTTCATTTGGCAGACCTTGGGCTGACACCCAATTCCCTTCTGGAAACGGGCGGCCACGCTCTGTCGGCGCAGGCGGTGGCTGAAGGTCGCGCTGATCTTGCTTCGCTGGATGCCCTGACCTGGACGCTGCTCACCGAGCACACCGATCTGGGCGACAAGCTGCGTCAGGTCACAACAACCAAACCGACACCCATGCTGCCTTATATCACCTCAAACGGACAGGATGCAGGCCGCATCGGACAGGCCGTTCGGGCAGCGATCGCCAGCCTGACATCAGAAGACCGACAAGCGCTTCACATCCATGGGTTGATCGATATCGCAGCCGAGGACTACCTCGCCGTTCCCAATCCGCCAACGCCGCAGGCAATTCGCACACAAACCTGACCATTTTGACCAAAACCTCTGGTCATTTCGGCGGTTTCGGGTCTTGAACTTGTCATTTGCGCATTGCATTGGTCAGTTTTTTAAGCCCTAGTACCGCACCAACGACGCCAACAACATCTGGACTACCCGTGACAGAATCCGCTCCCGTCATCGAGATCAAAAACCTTCACAAAAGCTTCGGTCATCTCGAAGTGTTGAAAGGAGTGGACATTACCGCGCATCGGGGCGACGTCGTCTCTCTGATCGGTTCATCCGGGTCCGGAAAATCCACTCTGCTGCGCTGCTGCAACCTGCTGGAAGACAGCCAGCAAGGCGAAATCCTGTTCAAGGGTGAGCCCGTACGCTGGTCTGGTGATCATCACCACCGCCGCCCGGCCGACCCAAAACAGGTACTGCGCATCCGTACAAACCTGTCGATGGTGTTCCAGCAGTTCAATCTATGGGCGCACATGACGATCCTTCAAAACGTGATGGAGGCACCCGTCACCGTTCTTGGCCGCGACAGGGCCGAGGTTGAGGACAGCGCCCGCAAGTATCTTGAAAAGGTTGGCATCGGTGACAAATGCGATGTCTACCCGGCTCAGCTGTCGGGTGGCCAGCAACAGCGCGCGGCCATCGCCCGCGGTCTTTGCATGGAGCCCGAAGCACTTCTGTTTGATGAGCCAACCTCGGCGCTCGACCCCGAGCTGGAGCAAGAAGTGATCAAGGTGATCAAGGATCTGGCCGCTGAAGGCCGCACCATGATCATCGTGACACATGACATGAAAATGGCGGCTGATATCTCCAGCCACGTCGTGTTCCTGCATCAGGGCCTGATCGAAGAAGAAGGCACACCCGAGGACATCTTTACAGCCCCTGAATCCGCACGGCTTCAGGGTTTTCTCTCCGCCACCAAGGCGGCATAACTTCAAAACAGAACCAAACTGGGGAGTAACCAATGAAAAACCTGATTCTGACCACAGCAGCGCTGGCGCTGACCGCCGGCATCGCAATGGCCGACACTGTCCGCATGGGTACCGAAGGCGCTTACCCTCCGTACAACTTCATCAACGATGCGGGTGAGATCGACGGCTTCGAGCGTGAAGTTGGTGACGAGCTGTGCAAGCGCGCCGGTCTGGAATGCGAGTGGGTCAAGAACGACTGGGATTCGATCATTCCGAACCTGGTTTCGGGCAACTACGACACCATCATCGCCGGCATGTCGATCACCGACGAGCGTGATGAAGTCATCGACTTTACCCAGAACTACTTCCCGCCAGCAGCTTCGGCATATGCAGCAGCTTCGGACGGTGTTGATCTGAGCGGTGGCATTGTCGCAGCACAGACAGCGACCATTCAGGCAGGCCACATTGCGCAAAGCGGCGCAACACTGGTTGAATTCGCAACTCCGGAAGAAACCATCGCGGCTGTCCGTAACGGCGAAGCCGATGCGGTATTCGCAGACAAAGACTTCCTGGTTCCGATCGTTGAAGAATCGAGTGGCGAGCTGGTTTTCGTAGGTGATGATGTACCGCTGGGCGGTGGTATTGGTCTGGGCCTGCGTGAATCGGATGGCGAACTGCGCGGCAAGTTCGACGAAGCGATCACTTCGATGAAAGCTGACGGCACACTGAACGAGCTGATCGTTAAGTGGTTTGGCGAAGGTGTTCCCACCTACAACGCTGACGGCTCGGTCGTTACCAACTAAGCCCTCCGTCTAAATGATCCGGCGCCGACTGGGCGCCGGATCACCCTGACCATCCGTCAGGCCTGACGTTCGAAAGACGCTTCATGTTTTCCTATTGCGCTGACCCCGACACGCTCGGCACGTTCCGCTGGTTCTCCTGCTATCTGACCAACGGCGTGCACTGGTCGTTCTACCTGTCGTTCGTCAAGGTTCTGGCTTTGCTGGCTGTAACCGCGCCCGTTGCGCTCAGCTTTGGGTTTGCCGGTGCGATGGCCGCCCGCTCGCATTTCCTGCCGCTCAGCTGGCTCGGCAAAGGTTACATCGCAATCGTCCGGGGCGTTCCTGACATTGCCTTCTTTCTGTTCTTCGTCATCGCATTGGATCAGGCGTTCGAATGGACGCGGCACAAGATTCTATGCCCCGAATGGACCGATCCCATTCGTCAGGGCAATGATTTCCTTGTCTGTCAGGCCGCAAAACTACCGCTGGGCACTGCTCCGGAATGGGTTCATGAAACCTATGGCTTTTTCCTCGCGGTCATCACTTTCTCTATCGTGTTCGGCGCTTTTGCAGCGAACGTCCTGTTTGGGGGTATGCGCGCCGTTCCGCACGCGCAGCTGGAGACAGCCGAAGCTTATGGAATGACGCGTCGCCAAACGTTCTGGCGCATCCTGGTTCCGCAAATGTGGGTCTATGCCCTGCCCGGCCTGTCCAATCTGTGGATGGTTCTGATCAAGGCGACACCGTTGCTGTTCCTGCTGGGTATCGAAGATATCGTCTATTGGGCCCGCGAACTGGGCGGTACCAAGACATCCAAATTTACCGCCTACCCGCATGGTGACTGGCGCATGTGGTACTTCTTGTTCCTGCTGATCTTCTACCTCGGCATGACCCGCGTCTCGGAAATCGGGCTCGAGCGTCTGATGCGCAAGCTGTCCCACGGTCAGGCCACATCCGGTGGCGAGCTACTGCGCAAGGAGACCACCCAATGAGCTGCTTGCAAACCATTCAGGACTACGGCCTGCGTTCAATCGGACTTGGCGAACGCCTGTTGCCCCGCAGCGACTTTACCCTGTGCGAGCAGTTCACACTGATCGGCTCTGGCATGATCTGGAACGTCTATTTCGGGATCATGGCACTGGCGACCGGATTCTTTTTCGCCACAGCACTGGCGGTCGGCAAGGCATCGCCCAACAAGTGGCTGCGCAAACCGGCCGAGTGGTTCATCTTCATTTTCAGGGGCTCACCGCTCTTTATCCAGTTTTTCTTCGCATATTTCTTCTTCCTGTCGTTGAAGAAATCCTATCCGATGTTCGATGCGTTTACATCGGCATGGCTGGGTGCGCTGATCGTGCTGTTCCTGAACACGGCCGCCTATTCGGGCGAAATTTTCTATGGCGCCCTGCGCTCAATCCCCAAAGGCGATATCGAAGCTGCGGATGCCTACGGCATGTCCGGCTGGTCGCGGTTCCGCCGGATTGTCTGGCCGACTATGCTGCGACTGGCTTGGCCTGCCTACACCAACGAGGCCATTTTCCTGTTCCACGCCACTACACTGGTATTCTTCTCGGCATTCCCTGCCTGGCAACAGCGCGGTGATGCGCTCTACTATGCCAGCTATTTTGCGGACAAAACGTTCAACCCGTTCATCCCCTACCCGATCCTCGCCTTCTATTTCATCCTGCTGACGCTGGTGATCGTCGGGGGCTTTGGTCTGGTCAACAAGCGACTGAACCGACACCTGCCCGCCGCTAGGAAAACCAAGATGCGCTTCCGTCTGAATCTGGCGCGCTAAGCGCCGGGTTCTGACATCTGGTCCGGTTGGATCAACGCTCGCAAAAAAACCTTCAGCGCGGCCGCAATCAAACTTCGGCTAACAGGATGCGGGTCAGTTCTTCGGGCATATCGATCATGACGTAGTGCCCGCATTCTACCGAAACAGCCCGCCATTCGGTCTCGTGACTGGCTTTCTCAAAATATGGGCGGCCAATCCCCGGGGTCCAGCCGGTTGCATAAACATAGATGCGCCTGGCCACTTTCTCCCAGTCACCCACCAGTCGAATGGGCTGCTCAAAGCTCCGGAAAGGATGGGCAACGTTGCGCCTGTCGACCCACGCACGGTCGTCAGCATTTACGGAAAATGCCTCAGCCGGGCCCGGCGCTGCCCGGCCATCCATTGAACCATCCCGCAAGCCGGATGCTGCTTCGGCAGGCAGACAGTCCAACGTGTTCTGACCATCGTCAGGCACCAACGCATCAAGATAGACCAAAGAGCGGATCTTTTCAGGCGCATGGTCAGCAACTCCGGTGACAACCATTCCTCCATAACTGTGACCACACAGAACGATGTCGGATAATTCTTCCCACTCAATCACCGCAAGGACATCCTTGATGTGTGTGTCAAGATCGATGTCTTTGCTGAACAGATGCGACCGCTCTCCAAGACCCGTTAGTGTTGGCGTGAACACATCATGTCCGGCCTCGCGCATGAGCTTTGCGACGCGCCTCCAACACCAACCGCCCTGCCAGGCGCCGTGAACCAGAACAAATGTTGCCATACCCCAAACTGCTGCCTCGAACTGATGGATCCAAGTCTACTCTAGGTGAAGCGTCGGCAGTTGGTCCAAAGGAATGTGGGCAGGCAAGATTGATCTACAGCCGTTGCCCTATCTACGCAGCGGTCCCCGACCAAGCAGTGTTTCAGCTATACCCACGCGACAGGATCCAGTCTGAACAGCTTTGACAATTGCTCATAAACTTCCGGGTTTTCATGCTTGAGGGCTTGCGGCCGCTCGAAAAACACTTCGACCGAAACGGCAAAGAACTCTTCATGACCCTCGGCGCCGTACGGATCGATCACCGTTCGACGCCCACTCTCAACCGCATGAACATGGGCCTCAAAGGCCGTCAGAAAGACGCGCTCCCACTCGGCAAAGGTCTGACCTTCGGCCAGCAATGGAACACCATTCGTACCCCCAGACAGATCGTCGATCTGGTGGGCGAACTCATGAAACACGACATTGTGCCCGTCATGGTCATCTCTGGCACCTTGCCTACTGTGGGCCCATGACAGGATTACCGGTCCGCGATCCCAGCTTTCACCGGTGCGCACAATCTCCTGCTCGGTCACCACATAACCACTGTGCCTGCGTTGCTGGGATTTGAAAGCGTTCGGATAAATCAGGATTGTTGTGAGGTTGTCGTACCACATATCACTGTTCACGACGAGGATGCAGGCCTGCGCAGCAATGGACAGCTGCATTTCTTCGGTCACTTCCAGATCATCGCAGCCAATGAAATCGACCTGATCCAGAAACAGGTTCACCTTACCTTGCAGCCTGTCACGCAAATCCGGAGGTAGCCGTTTTACAATCGGCACCATTGCCTCGATGACCGCACGCTGATGTTCCGACAGAGGAGTTGCAAGAAGTGTGGCACGCGCCTGTTTCCGGGACCAGAAATAGTAGCCCACCCCCCCTGCAACCAGCAGCAGAATTGCAAAGAAAATCAACATGGCACAACATCCCAAATCTCTGTCAGCGTATGACACCCGAATGTCATCCGGAACTCAACATAGGTGTTCTTGGTTCTGAACGACAGCATTCCGGTAGCTGAAAATTCACAGCAGATTGCCGAATTGACCCCGACGCGTTCATCCCTTTGTCGGGAAAGCCCAACCTGATGCGCCTGACTGTACGGGAATATCTCTGCCTAAAGTTTCGCAAGTGAATGCACCCAGAGCGTTTGGCACAAATCAAACACTCCCCTGCGATCCTGCGTACAGAACCAATCGACCCCGTTTTTCAGGCGTCAGCTTAAAACTGCGCGCTGTAATTTGATCAAATTCCGTGACATCACATTTCTCCTCGGCTACACCTTGCGAGAGCAAGACCAATGGAGTTCCCAATGGACCTGAGTACGCTGCACACCTTTCGCGTCGCCGCTTGTGACCTAAACGGTCAGATGCGAGGCAAGCGTGTACCCTCTTCTTATGCTGCAAAACTCGACAAGGGTGCAGTCCGGATGCCGTTCTCAGCACTCAATGTGGATCTCTGGGGCGCTGACATCGATGGCAGTCCGCTGGTGTTTGAATCCGGCGATGCCGATGGTGTTTTGCTTCCGACAGAGCGCGGTCCGGTACCGATGCCTTGGCTCGATACACCAACGGCGCTGGTTCCGATGTGTCTTTACGACGACGATGGTAAGCCGTTTGCCGGTGACCCGCGCCATGCATTGGCAACGGTTTTGTCCGAATACGCAGAGCGAGGCTGGTCTGTTATCGCAGCTACCGAGCTTGAATTTACATTGCTGGATGCGTCCGGTTCATCACCAATGCCTCCAATCAACCCGCTGACGGGCCGTCGCCTTTCAGACGAGGCTGTATTGTCCATGGCCGAACTGGACGCGTTCGATGCGTTTTTCAACGACCTTTACGATGGCTGTGCGGACATGGGAATTCCGGCCCAGACCGCCATCTCGGAAAGTGGGATTGGCCAGTTCGAGATCAACCTGAATCATCAGGATGCGATGCGCTGCGCAGATGATACGTGGCTTTTCAAGGCTTTGACCCGCGGGCTTGCGCGCAAACATGGGTTCTCGGCAACCTTCATGGCCAAACCCTATTCCGAAGACGCAGGCAACGGGATGCATGTGCATTTTTCGGTTGTGGATGAGAAAGGCCTCAATGTTTTCGATAATGGCGGTCCGGAGGGTACCGAGGTTTTGCGCTCAGCCGTTGCCGGTTGTCTTGCGGCAATGCCCGGCAGCACCCTGATCTTTGCGCCCCATGGCAACTCTTACACCCGCCTCATCCCGGGTGCACACGCCCCGACCGGCGCTAGCTGGGCCTATGAAAACCGAACGGCCGCCATCCGAATTCCCGGTGGCGCACCAGCGGCACGCCGGATCGAACATCGCGTCGCGGGCGGTGATATCAATCCCTATCTCATGTTGGCCGCTGTTCTGGGGGCCGCCCTCAATGGCATCAAAGATGGGATACAGGCGCCCGAGCCAATCTCGGGCAATGCCTATGAGATCGACGGCCTTCCCCAACTGGCAGGGGATTGGCAATCGGCCATTGCGGGTTTTGAAACCGATCCGCAGGTCGCTCGCATCTTCCCTGCCGATCTGATCCGCTTTATGGCGATGACCAAGCGGCAGGAAATCGCCCGCTTTGCAGACCGCCCGGCCGAGGAGCACTGGCTCAGTTATCTCGAGGCCGTATGACCCTCTTGCCCGTTGTCTGAGACTCGGCTAGATTAAATTTGATCAAATTTGGTGACCCATGAAAATCGGCATCCTTCAAACCGGCCACTCACCTGACGAGTTGACCGACAAGTTCGGCGAATATGACGAAATGTTCCGTACGCTTCTGGACGGAAACGGCTTTGAATACGAAACGTTTTCGGTTGTAGATCAGAAGTTTCCGCAAAGTGTTGATGATGCGGATGGCTGGATCATCACCGGCTCTCGTCACGGTGCATACGAAGACCATCCCTGGATACCCCCACTCGAGGATCTGATCCGGGACATTCAGCAAAGCGGTAAACCTCTGATCGGTGTGTGTTTTGGCCATCAGATCATCGCCCAAGCCCTTGGCGGGACGGTTGAGAAATTCAAGGGTGGCTGGGCAGTCGGTCGAACTGAATATGATTTCGACGGTCACAAGGTATCCCTGAACGCATGGCATCAGGATCAGGTCGTCGAACTGCCCGATGGCGCACAGGTGCTGGGTACCAACGATTTTTGCAAGAACGCGATGCTCTCCTACGGTGATACGATCTGGACCGTGCAGGCGCACCCGGAATTTTCGAATGGTTTTGTCGAGGGATTGATGCAGACGCGTGGCAAAGGTGTCGTACCCGATGACCTAATGCAGGATGCCGCAAGCCGACAAGATGCCTCGAACAGCAACCCGGAAATCGCACGATACATGGCGGATTTCTTAAAGAAAGCGAGGGCCTGATGGCCGATTGGACGGATAACCTGCCGCAGGCAGCACAGGACTATATCGATGGTCATCGCCTTGATGAGGTCGAGTGCATTATTTCGGACCTGCCCGGCATCGCACGAGGCAAGGCAGTTCCCGCATCAAAATTCGCACGGCAGTCTTATTTCCACCTGCCCGACAGCATCTTTTACCAGACCATCACCGGAGGTTGGGGAGAAGCGGCAGGCGAGGACGGGTTCATCGAACGCGACATGATCCTGAAGCCGGATTTCTCAACCGTGTCAGCCGCCCCCTGGACAGGCGACTGGACATTGCAGGTGATCCACGATGCTTACGACCGCGAGGGGGAGCCGATCCCCTACAGCCCGCGCAACGTGCTGAAGCGGGTTGTGCAACTGTATCGAGACAAGGGCTGGAACCCTATCGTCGCACCGGAAATGGAGTTCTTTCTGGTTGCCCGCAATGTCGACCCTGCGCAGGGCATCGAGCCCATGATGGGCCGCTCCGGTCGTCCGGCAGCAGCACGTCAGGCCTATTCGATGACGGCCGTGGATGAGTTCGGGCCGGTGATCGATGACATCTACGATTTTGCCGAACATCAGGGTTTTGAGATCGATGGCATCACGCAGGAAGGCGGTGCCGGACAGCTTGAGATCAATCTACGCCATGGTGATCCGGTCAAGCTGGCCGATGAGGTTTTCTACTTCAAACGGCTGATCCGAGAAGCTGCGCTTCGCCACAATTGCTTCGCCACCTTCATGGCAAAACCGATCGAAGATGAGCCGGGATCGGCGATGCATATTCATCACTCGATCACGGATACTGAAACCGGGCAGAACATCTTCTCGGGTCCTCAGGGTGGTGAGACTGACGCATTCTACCATTTCATCGCTGGTCTGCAGACCCATCTGCCCGCAGGTCTTGCTGTGATGGCGCCCTATGTGAATTCCTATCGTCGTTATGTGAAAGACCATGCCGCTCCAATCAATCTGGAATGGGCGCGCGACAATCGCACTACCGGTATTCGCGTTCCCTTGTCGGGGCCTGAAAGCCGCCGGATTGAAAACCGCATCGCCGGTATGGATTGCAACCCGTATCTGGGGATCGCGGTTTCACTTGCCTGCGGATATCTGGGACTGACGCATCAGGAACGTCCGCGCCGACAGTTTTATGGCGACGCCTATGAGGGCGATGGTGACATTCCGCAGGTCATGGGCGAAGCGCTGGATCTATTTGATGAAGCTGAAGCCCTGCACGAGGTTCTCGGACCAGAGTTTGCGCGTGTCTATGGCATCGTCAAACGGGCAGAATACGAGGAGTTTTTGCAAGTGATTTCCCCGTGGGAGCGTGAGCACCTGCTTCTGAACGTCTGACGAGGGCGCTGAATGAACCTGCTCTACAGCAATGATACGCGCGGCGCTTATCCACCCAGTTGGTACGCCGCTACCGCACATAGTGCCGAAGAAACCGCTCCGCTGAATGGGCATGTAAAAGCCGACGTTTGTATTGTTGGTGGCGGGTATACCGGATTGTCGGCTGCGCTGCATTTGGCCGAGTCAGGATACGATGTGGTGCTTCTTGAGGCTCATCGCGTGGGCTTTGGCGCTTCGGGACGAAATGGCGGACAACTGGGCAGCGCCCAGCGCATGGAGCAGGAAGACCTGGAGCGGCTTGTCGGAGACGCAGATGCAGCCAAGCTCTGGGATTTGGCCGAGGATGCCAAGACACTGGTCAAAGAGCTGATCGGGAAACACCAGATCGAGTGCGATCTGAAGCCCGGCATCGCGACTTTGGGTTTCACCGATACCGAGCGAGACGAACTACACGAACATGCTGCGCACCTATCGGGCAAATATGGCTATGACCAAATTCAACAACTGGACAAAGCGGCCGGGCATGAATTGTGTCCATCTCCGGCTTATTCAGGTGGCTTTCTGGATATGGGTGCCGCGCATCTGCACCCGCTGAATTACGCTCTCGGGTTGGCACGGGCTGCCATCAAAGCCGGAGCGCGTCTTCATGAAGGGACGGAGGTTCTGGCGGTTGACGAGGGGCAGCAGGTCACCATCCGAACGGAGAATGGTCAGGTGACTGCAGATCATGCGATACTCGCCTGTAACGGATATCTGGGTGATCTGAACCGGCAGGTTGCTGCACGCGTTATGCCGATAAACAATTTCATTGCTGCAACAGAGCCCTTGGGGGCTGATGTTCAACAGGTTCTGACCAAGGATGTAGCAGTCGCCGATACCAAGTTTGTCGTGAACTATTTCCGGCTGAGCGCCGATGGACGTCTGCTATTTGGGGGCGGTGAAAGCTATGGCTATCGGTTCCCGGTTGATATCGCAGCCAAGGTCCGCAAACCCATGGTCGAGATATTCCCGCACCTGCGCGATGTCAAAATTGACTATGCTTGGGGTGGAACGCTGGCGATCACTATGCGGCGTATGCCGTATCTGACGCGGCTAGCACCCAACATTCTGTCCGCTTCGGGCTATTCAGGTCACGGGGTTGGCACCGCCACCCATGCCGGTCAACTGATGGCAATGGCTATTCAAGGCCAATCCGAAGGGTTCGACACGATGAGCAAAGTCCCGTCGCTGCCTTTCCCTGGCGGTCCTGCTCTGCGTAGCCCCCTATTGGTGTTGGCAATGACCTGGTACGCAATGCGCGACCGGTTGGGACTGTGACTTTCTAAACGCAACAATTTGGTGAAATTTCGCCGACAGAGCGAATGAGAGCTTGGCTTGCCCGCATCCTGACTTTATCTTTACAAAAGATAGAATTCGGGAATTCCAAATATGACGCTTCCACCCAACGTTCATGACGCCGAACCCATCCCAGCAGCAGCACGAGAAGCCATCGATGCATTGATGCAGTCGGGGGACTTGTTCCGCTACACCGCACCGCAGGATGCACCTGTCGCCCTGCTCGAGGCTGAGTTTGCGGAATTGCTGGGCTCCAAGTACGCGCTGGCTGTTTCCTCATGCTCAGCCGCGCTATTCCTGTCGCTCAAAGCTCTGGACCTGCCACGGGATGCGCGGGTTTTGATCCCCGGCTTTACCTTTGCCGCTGTACCATCATCGGTGGTTCACGCAGACTGCATTCCGGTTCTTTGTGAGGTTGGTGAGAACTATCGCATCGACATGGCAGACTTTGCAGTCAAACTTGATGACGTGCAGGCTGTAATCATCAGCCACATGCGCGGCCACACGTCCGACATGGACGCCATTATGGACCTGTGCAATGCGCGGGGCATTCCGGTTATTGAAGACGCCGCACATTCGCTGGGCACAACCTGGCATGGTCGCAATATCGGTACGATTGGCAAGGTGGGATGCTTCTCGTTCCAGTCCTACAAGATGATCAATGCAGGCGAAGGTGGCATCCTGATAACTGATGATGCCGACCTGGTCGCTCGTGCCGTCATCATGTCGGGCGCATATGAACACAACTGGAAAAAACACAAAGGTCCGCGGGGCGATAACTCACCGGAATTGGAACAGGCCTTTGCCCGCTGGCAGAACCAACTTCCCCTGTATAACCTGCGCTTGAGCAACCTGAGCGCGGCCGTCATCCGCCCGCAAATCCCCGAGCTTGCGCGCCGTGTACGCGATGGCCTGGCGAACCACGATTATGTGGCCGAACGCCTCAACACGTCACCCTACATCAATGTCCCTGCCCCACTGAAACCCGAGCGTCGCGCGCCGGATTCGATTCAGTTCAATCTGGTCGGGTTGGATGAGGCTGAAACACGCGCCTTTGCTGCCGCGGCAGATGCGCGTGGGGTCAAGGTTCAGGTATTTGGCCTGAGTGAAGACAACGCCCGTGCCTTCTGGAACTGGCAGTTTTTGCCTGAAAAGTTCGACCTGCCCCAGACACGCGACATGTTGATGAAAGCATGCGACGTGCGTCTGCCTGTACGTCTGACGCGGGAAGAGCTGGATGTCATCGCCGATATCCTGCTGTCCTCGGTCGCAGAGGTGGCTGATGCGGTCCCGGCCTACGGCACCTGAAATTTAGTCGTCGCCCAACTGAAACAAGTCAGGTGACAAGAACAGCGCATCAATCCCCTCAGGGGTTGGTGCAATCCGAGACAGGATGCCGACCACCCGTAGCCCCGTCTCTGCCTGAGTCAGTAGCGGCGCGCCAGAATCCCCCATCATCACCGGGCAATTCGCTAACATTAACCCACCCCCATATAGGCGCGGATCGCAATTGTTTGTCCGGCTCAGCACATGCGGACGAAGACCGGGATAGCCAGCGACAAAGGCAGCACCCTGCCCAGCCATTGCGACGCCCAGAAATCCGACCTTTTGACCAATAGGCTCATTCAGTTCCAGAACAGCCCAATCCAATTCAGCACGGTTTATGAAACTGCCGTCCACTCCCTGCTCAGGGGCCAAACGAAATTTTGTGACTGACGACACGGCAGCCGCCTTGCCACGCTGATACCCGGCGGCGAAACGAATGCTCGACGGGGGTAACCAACGCTTGCGGGCGCTGTTGTAGAGGCAATGTGCTGCAGTCAGGACCAATCGTTCAGATACAAGGACGCCAGTACAATGTGAACGCTGATTTCTGCCCGCAAAGTTGACGCGCCCGATCGCCCGCCAAGGGTCTTGAGACGCATCTAAAACTTCCCGGGCACGGATATCACTGCAGCCCAGAGCCGTATCTTGGCCCAATGTGCAAATTGGCTCCCAGGTTTCTGAAAACTGGCCCTGCGCGAACACGCCTCCTGCCCAGAGCAATGCACCAAGCAGGATGAGCCATCGCATCCATATCTCCGATCAGCTCAGCTTTGAGAGCTTCTGCTGCAACTCGGCCAGTTGTTTCTTGATGTCGTCGAGGTCTTCCTTTGCCTCTGGCTTGGCCTCTTCTTCGCTATCAGGTCCAGACCAGTTGCCGGACAACCCACCGGTCATCGCTTTCAAAAACGCTTTTTGCTGCGCCTGCATCGCATCAAAGCCCGGAATGCCACTCATGGGATTCATGGCATTCATGTTTTCCATCATCTTGGTCTGGCTTTCGCGCAACATCTCGAACGAGCTTTGCAGGAATTGAGGCATCATGCCTCCGCCGGGGATCATGTAGCTGCGTACCAGATCGTTCAGGACGTTGACCGGCAGAACGTTTTCGCCTCGGCTTTCGTGTTCGGCAATGATCTGAAGCAAATACTGACGTGTCAGATCATCACCGGTCTTCAGGTCTATGATCTGCACTTCGCGCCCATCGCGAATGAACCCGGCAATGTCCTCAAGCGTAACGTAGTCGCTGGTCTCTGTATTATACAGCCGACGACTGGCGTAACGCTTTATCAACAGCGGTTTTTCTTGTTCTGACACCGGTTACCCTCCCCAAGGATGATGCGTTGCAGCAGAGGTTATGCGACTGCAGAACAAAAAGAAAGGGCAGGTCAAGCGACCTGCCCTCTTGCGATTGCACCGATTGGGAGGAATGGGTGCTTGTCGCGGACTTACCTTACTTGGCAGCCGATGCTTTTTTCGCAGCAGCGGTTACGTCGTTGGTAGCTTTCTTGACAGCTGCGGTTGCGTCTTCTGCAGCTTCTTTGCCGGCAGCCATTAGCAGTTCGATGGATTCGGACTGAACTTTCTTTGCGATTTCTGCGAATGCAGCCATGTTCTCGGCAGCAACTTCGGCAGACGCGCTGGCGAAATCAGTTGCGGCTTTGGCATAGTCGGCAGGCTCGGCTTTTGCTTTCGACATCTCGGTCAGCTTGGCCAGAGTTTCCTTGGTCCATTTGTTCGAGATTTCTGCTGACTTCTCAGCTGCTTCCAGAGCAACACCCGACAGTTTCTCGTTCAGAGAAGCAGTCGATTTGAATGCATCTTCCAGAGCAGATGTGTCTACCGGGAATGCGCCCATCATGTCTTTCATGATCGCGGTAAAGTCTTGGGTCTTTGCCATTGTCATAATCCTTTTTGCCGAACCGAGCCCACCCCGGTTTTCATCAGCTTGAAGGCAATATGATTGCCGCATTGCAGCATTTCAAGTTTTTTCTTGCTGCAGCGCAGAATTTTTTTGATTGCAGTGTAAAATCAGGCGCTTGCTTTGACCACAACATAGGTACCTGGAGCAGGCCCCAATGACGGGTGGCTCGAATCGCCAGGTTCGCGAGCTGGCACTTGCTTGCCTGAACGCTTCTTCAGCCAAGCCTCCCACATCGGCCACCACGACCCTTCATTGAAGGTCGCATCTTTTAACCATGTGTCAGCGTCTCCCTTCAGATCCGCGTTTGTATAGTGCCCATACTTCTTCTTACTTGGGGGATTGACGATCCCCGCAATGTGACCGGATTCCGACACGACAAATGTCTTGGAACGCGACCCCATTTTCTGCACACCGCTGTAACAGTCTTTCCAGGCCGCGATATGGTCAGTCTGGCATGTGATGGCCATCAGCGGCACATCAACCTCGGACACTTTCAATGTGTGCCCCATCAACTCGAACCCATCAGTGGCGAATTCATTTCGCTGACACAGTCCCCGCAAATACTGCACGGCCATTTTAGCCGGCAGGTTCGCACCATCTCCGTTCCAATACAGCAGATCAAAAGCCGGAGGTGTTTCGCCCATCATGTAGCTGCGGATCGCGGGGCCATATATCAGGTCTCGTGATCTCAGGAATGAGAAGGTGCGCGCCATAATCCATGATCTCAGCAGGCCCTCCTTGTTCACTTCCTCTTCGATCCCGTCGATGAAGTCATTCTGCAGGAAAGGTGTGAACTCTCCCTGATCCGAGAAGTCCGTCAGCGCCGTAAAAAAGGTTGCCGATTTAACAGACTTATCTCCGCGTTGTTTGAGCAGCGACAATGTCAGGCTGAGGGTCGTGCCCGCGATACAATACCCGACAGCGTTGACCTGCTTGACCTTGCAGATCTTCTTGACCTCATCAATCGCTGTCAGAAAACCGTCCTGAATGTAGTCCTCCATCCCGGTATCGGCATAGGATTCATCAGGGTTGACCCAACTAACGACAAACAAAGTGTACCCCTGCTCGGTCACCCATTTGATCAGGCTGTTCTGCGCCTTGAGATCCAGAATGTAGAATTTGTTGATCCACGGCGGGAACAGCACGATCGGGGTCTCATGCACCGTCTCGGTTGCCGGCTTGTACTGGATCAGCTCCATCATTCGGTTGCGGTAAACCACATCGCCCGGAGTGGTCGCGATATTACCGCCAATCTGGAATGCACTTTCATCCGCCAGCTTGACTACAAGCTCTCCATCGTTGGCTTCGAGATCGGAAACCAGGTTTTCCAACCCCTGGATCAGCGACTGTCCTTCGGTTTCAACCGCTTTTTCCAGTGCATCCGGATTTGTCGCAAGAAAATTGGTCGGCGACATCATATCAACGATCTGCTGCGAAAAGTACTTCAGCCGCTGCCTGTCTTTGGCATCCAGATCCTCAACCGAGGCAACGGCGTGTGCGATAGCCTCGGCATTGGTCTGGTACTGCTGCCTGACCAGCCGGAAATAGGGGTTTGTCTCCCACAGTGGGTTCGAGAAGCGCTTATCACGGGGTAATTCCGCGTGCTCTTCAACCTCGGCACCGGTTAAAGCTTGCTGCGCCTCAGCAAAGTTCAGAACCGATTTGCCCCAGTATTCTATCTGTTGTTCCAATAACTTGGCAGGATTTTGCCAAGCCTCGGCCCAGTAAGCTGTTGCTGCTCGTGCAAAAAGCTCTTGATTCGGACCATCCAGCGCGGGGGTGTGTGGCTTTTTTGTCGCCATGACTTCGATCAGGCGCTTAGACAGCTGCTCGACCTTTTCCATATTTTCCTTAATACGTTCAATATGTTCGTCGGTCATTTCGGGTGCTTGGCCTTCACTTGTTGTCATTTTAACAATTCCCCCCTAACCTCGCTGCTATGCAGAATAACGTCGTGGGTGCTGGGGGGCAAAGCGGCGAATGGTCCGAACTCTCAGGCTGACACTCAGGAGGCCCCATTTCATGCGCTATATGATGACCTACGACCTCATGGAAACCATGCGCAACACCAATCAGTGGCTGGGTGCTACGGCCAGTGCGATGGCGTCGTATCCGTTGTTTTCCATGGTCCCCAATCCCGCGTTCAGCTGGATGGCTGCATGGGGTGAGGTCACCGAGCGTACATTCCAGCGCATGATCGTGAAGCCCGACTGGGGCATTCGTACGTTTACATGCGAAGATGGCAAGGATCATCTTGTTGACGTCACCACAGTTATTGAGCGTCCCTTTGGAGACTTGATCCACTTTCGCGTGAATGGGCGCGAAGAGCAACCACGCAAAGTTCTTGTGGTTGCACCGATGTCGGGCCACTATGCGACGCTGCTTCGGTCGACGGTCAAAAGCCTGCTGGTCAATTGCGAGGTATATGTCACCGACTGGCATAATGCGCGCGATATCCCGGTTTCCGAAGGCAAGTTCGATGTCGAGGACTACACGCTCTACCTTGTCGATTTTATGAAGGAACTCGGCCCGGACACGCATGTTGTTGCGGTTTGCCAGCCTGTTCCCCTGACCTTGGCCGCAACCGCGTATCTGGCTGAAGTTGATCCAAAAGCACAACCCAGCACGCTGACCCTGATTGGCGGGCCGGTCGATCCGGACGCGACCCCTACCGAGGTCACCGACTTTGGTCGTCGGGTAACTATGGGCCAGCTGGAAGAAACCATGATCCAGCGGGTCGGCTTCAAATACAAAGGCGTGGGTCGGATGGTATATCCGGGTCTGCTGCAACTGGCCTCTTTCATGTCTATGAATGCGGAACGTCACAGCAAAGCGTTCTCGGACCAGATCCAGCGCGTGGTTCGTGACGAGGCCACCGAGCACGACGCTCATAACCGTTTCTACGACGAGTACCTTGCCGTGATGGACATGACGGCAGAGTTCTATCTGTCGACCGTCGAGCGTATCTTCAAAAACCGCGAGATTGCCCGGAACGAGTTTGTCGTGGCAGGCCACAAAGTGGATATCGGCAAAATCACCGACGTTGCTGTCAAAACGGTTGAAGGTGCGAATGACGACATTTCGGCCCCGGGACAGTGCATTGCCGCATTGGACCTTTGCACCGGTTTGCCAGATAGCAAAAAGGCGAGCCATGTCGAGCCCGGCGCTGGCCACTATGGCATATTCGCTGGCCGCAGCTGGCGCGACAATATCCGCCCGCTGGTCATCGACTTCATGAATGACAATCAGCGCAAGCCCAAATCCAAGCGGCGCGCTGCCAATAAGAACAGCGCAGCCTAAGCCATGGCGCATAGCACCGAACCGCCGCTTTCGTTTTCATGTGATTGCGGTGGTTTGCGTGGCCAGATTACCGGCCCCGGCGTAACAGCGGGAACCCATTGCGCCTGTTTCTGTCATGATTGCCGGGCGGCGCAGCTTTACTTCAATCAACCAGATCCTGCACCGGGGCCAGTGGATGTTTTTCAGATGAGCCCCGAGGAGGTTCAATTCACTGAAGGCGCAGAAAACCTAGCGCTTATGCAGCTTAGCCCCAACGGTATGTTTCGTTGGTACGCAAAATGCTGCAATGCACCGCTGGCGACGACGCCGGGAACTCCAAAATTTCCATTCGCCAGTTTCATCGTGAAACGGATCGCAGACACTGATCGTCTGGGGCCTGTCACCACTCGCGGATTTGTGCCGCGACCAAATGGAAAGCAAAAACACGAAAAGCTGCAATATGCGGCATTCGGATTGTTCAAACGGTTACTGAAGTCCTGGCTCACAGGCAGCTGGCGACAAACCCCGTTCTTCAACCTCACAACTGGTGAGCCTGTCGTAGCCCCGCATGTTATTACGCTCGAAGAACGCGCAGGTCTTTACGACTAGAACATTTTGAGTGGCGATTGCAGCCAACGTGCAAGCGCTTCGTTCACGGTTTCAGGCGTTTCCAAAGTTGGCAGATGTCCGGCATCGTCGATGACTTGCAGCTCTGCACCTGGGATCAAATCAGCCATAAACGCATGTTTTCGAACCGGAGTCAGCGTGTCATGCGCCCCGCACAATACAAGTGTCGGGGCTTTGATCTTGCGCAGTGTTCCTTGCTGATCGGGGCGACGTTGCAGCGCCCGCATCTGACGTACGAACAATTCGGGCCCCAACTTCATGGCCGTTTTCAGCAAATCATTCAGGATGGGAATACGTTGTGGACCGGGGGCCAGCGTGTCTGAACCTACAACCTTGCGCATAACCTCTTCCAGTCGCCCTGCCTGTGCGCCAACAATCAGGTCTTCGCGCGCAGCGGCGATTTGTGGTGTATCCGACTGAGCATCTGTTGCCATCAAACACAGACGGGTTATGCGATCCGGCGCTCGCCGGATCAATTCCAGCGCAACAACACCGCCCATACTGAGGCCAGCCAATGCAAATCTGTGCGGAAGTTGATCCAACAATCCCGAAGCGATTTCTTCGATCCGGTCACCCGCAGAAACAGGCGCAACAGTGACTGCCCTGTCACGCGAAAGCGCTTCTGTCTGGGCACGAAACAGCCGAGCATCACACATTAAACCAGGCAACAAAACCAGCGGCTCGATCACGCGGGGCCTCCATCTTCTCGGAGCTCCGAGGGTTCTCAATTTCTATCAGGATGGGAGTTTCATCTCCGGCAATCAAGCAAAAGTTCAGGGGTACTGAATACCTCGGAACTGAGGAAAATCCGCATAGCGCGACTGTCGCGAGGTCAGGCTTTCCTCTGGCTCTTCCCCAACGCGCAACAGGCTACCACGCGGGGCTATATAGCTGTCGATCCGACGCAGAGGCCTGGGTCTCCACACCAGATTGAATGCACACAGTTTTGGGAAAAACCAGATCTCTGAGTAATCCAGATGGTCGTGCATCCACCACGCCAGGTCGCGCCAATCCCGGCCATCGGCGTATTGATCTGCAAACCAAGGAACGACTATGGATGCACCGGCAATACGGGCGTCACCTTCACCCAGATCCCAGATGTGGCATTCCAGTGGATTATCGTTGCGAGCGCAATTCAGCTTATTTTCGTTTCCGAATTGATTGAGCGACGGAGAGCGATAACCTGATCTCACTGCAATCCGGCCAAATGTCTCTTCCAAAGGGTCCAGCAACGTCTCGCAAAAGGCGCGGCCAGTCTCGATCGCAAGATCGGGATTTTCAGGGAGATTCTGTTTCTGATGAAAATTTCCTATTTCAGAGTACAGAAAGTCCCGCATGAAAAAATGCCGGGACAAACGTATGCGGCCAAGGTTCTCAAGGCTCCACATACTGCCCGGCTTACGCATCTTCAGTACCCGTTCCAACGAAAGGCGCCATCTGGCCCAAGTTTCGAAAACGGATTGAACGCGATTTCCCAGATCGTTCCATCAGGTGCACGGAAGTACCCATGATGCCCGCCCCAGAACACATCTGAGGCCGGTTTGAGCACCTCTGCCCCAAAGGTTTCAGCCTTACTCAGCACTTGCGCGACGTCTTCTTTTGTCCTGCAATTATAACTGAGAGTTAGCGCGCCCTGCCCTAGAGTGCCAACATCGATCCCGATTTCATCGGCCAATGCCGACAACGGGTATAGGCCCAGTGTCTGACCAATCAGATCAAAGGCAATTACACCATCCGGGCTATCAACTCTCTCCCATCCCAGTTGTTCATAAAACCCGGCTGCAGTTTCGGGATCATCGACCCCAACGGTAATCAGGCTGACACGTTGCTCCATCACTCGACTCCCTGCTCTTTCAACCAGGCCAGTATGCCTGCAACAGCGGCGTCGGTTTGCCCCGGGGACATAAGGCGCCCGGCGATCACATGTGAAGACGGATCATCCTCTGGCCCCATTGTGACCAGTTCCACTGCAACAGGCGCACCCCATGCGGCGGCCACATTGTGGGTCAAATCGGGTCGTACAACCTGATCATCGTCCGAAAACCAAAACAGCGCCGGAACCTGCGCATCAGAGAAATCAAGCGCATAAACTGTTTCGACCAAGGCGGTCATGGGAACCACTGCCTCCCACGGATAGACCGACGACCAATACTTGTTCTTTTCCGGATCAGGTCCGGAAACATCACGGACTTCGCCCATCAAAAGGGGCAGCCAGTCTCTGGCCCAAGGCAGTCCCGGGATCCATGCCCCCGGTGCGTTGACGCCAAAGTTCGGGGAAACAAAGACCATTCCGGCGATATTCTCGCTAAGCTCTGGGTTCAGAGCGGCAGCTGCGACCAAAGTTCCACCTGTCGATGTCGAGATAACGACGACTTTTTCACCGACCGCGCGGGCTGCGGCCAATCCTTCTGCCAAATCCTGCATCCAGCCCGACGCAGTTCCTTCGGCCATAGCCTCGCCAACCCGGCCATGCCCTTGCAACCGGGTATAGACGAGATTTGCACCCAATGCGTCCGCCACCAGATCAGGAACGGGGCGGATTTCCTCGGAAGTGGCCGAGAAACCGTGTACATAAAGGACGGAAACTGGTGTGCGTTGCTCTTTGAACCCATCCTGCCAGATGACCCGTTTTTCGACGCCGGGTGTGATGTCGTCGAACCCGGATTCGACGCTTTCAAAGTAAACCTGAACCCCTTCCCCAAATTTTCGGGGATCGAAAGTTGGGTTCAAATTCACCTCTTCCCGAGGTCCGAACCAATAGATCAGTCCACCAACAACGATCAGCGCCAGCAACAGGCGTCCAAGGAATTGACCGAAACGCCGCATTATTGGTCTCCCATCACTTCGAGAACGGCATTTTCGATCAGCCCCAAGCATGGGCCGTCAGAAAACCGGTGATCGGCATCTTTGACAAGCAGCAGCCGCATATCCGCGCCGTTGGCATGTTCCAGCAAACGAATTGCGGTTTCAGTCGATACGGCCGTATCTGCAGTTCCCTGAAGAAACCGAACAGGAAATGGCAATTCCAGTGTGCTCCGCAGAATCAGGTTCTGACGTCCGTCTTCGATCATGCGTTTTGTGATGATGTAGGGTTCCATGTAATCCGACGGCAGTTCGACATGACCCACAGTATCCAGAGAAGCCTTCTGTTCATCTGAGAATGAAGCCCAATAACCATCTTCTGTGAAATCCGGCGCAGCGGCGATTGTCACCATTCCCGCGATGCGTTCAGGCATGGCTCGTGCCAACAGAAGGGCCTGCCATCCCCCCATTGAAGACCCCACAACGATAAGCGGTCCGTCAGTCAATGAAGCAACCGCTGCCAGCGTATCCTCATGCCAGTCACCGATGCAGCCATCTGTAAACGCATTCGAACTTTCGCCATGACCCGAGTAGTCAAAGCGCAGATAGCCTTGTCCGCGCGTCTGCGCCCATGCCTCAAGATGCACCGCCTTGGTGCCCTCCATATCCGACTTGAGCCCACCCAGAAAAACAATGGTCGGTCCTGCGCCCTCGGTCTTATGATACGCCAGTCGCCGACCCTGCGCTGTTTCCAGAAAATCCGTCGCTGCCATGAAATCCTCTTTCTCTTTGAGGAACATCATGCACGGCAGCCCGATGGTCGCAATTCCCGATTTCCACCATCCCGCGGCGTCAGTTCAGATAGCGTTCGACACTTGACAGGTTTTGCTGCACCTGCCACATGAGCCAAACACACATAACCCGCAACCGGGCGTTCAGTGGGCGCCAAACCGACGAGGAGAGCCGATATGGCCTTGGACTCACAGTCAGTCTCCCTTACTTTTCCCGATGGCAATTCCCGATCCTATGACGCAGGCGTTACGCCCGCGCAGGTCGCTGCCGATATCTCGACTTCATTGGCCAAAAAGGCGATTTCAGCCACGGTGAACGGCCAGCACTGGGACCTGCAGTGGCCCATCGATTCTGACGCGCAGATCGCCATCCACACCATGAAGGATGAGGAACAAGCTAACGAGCTGATCCGTCACGATCTAGCTCATGTTATGGCGCGCGCGGTGCAGGAAATCTGGCCCGCAACCAAGGTCACCATCGGCCCCGTTATTGAAAATGGCTGGTACTACGACTTTGATCGGGAAGAGCCGTTTACGCCCGAAGATCTCGGCCTCATCGAAAAAAAGATGAAAGAGATCATCAACAAGCGTGATCCGGTTACAACCGAGATCTGGGACCGCCAGCGCGCGATCGAGTTCTATAAGGCCAATAATGAGCCCTACAAAGTCGAGCTGATCGAAGCAATTCCGGGTGATGAGCCGCTGCGGATGTACTGGCACGGCCACTGGCAGGATTTGTGCCGCGGCCCGCACTTGCAACACACCGGCCAACTGCCGGGCGACGCCTTCAAGCTGATGAGCATTGCTGGCGCCTATTGGCGTGGCGACAGCTCGCGCCCCATGCTGCAACGTATCTACGGCGTGGCCTTTACCGGCAAGGAAAAGCTGAAAGCCCACCTTCATATGCTGGAAGAGGCCGCCAAGCGCGACCACCGCAAGCTGGGCCGCGAGATGGACCTGTTCCACATGCAGGAAGAGGCCCCCGGTCAGATTTTCTGGCATCCGAATGGGTGGAAAATCTACACCACCCTGCAGGACTATATGCGCCGGATGCAGGAACGTGACGGCTATGTCGAGGTGAACACCCCTCAGGTCGTCGACCGCAAATTGTGGGAAGCCTCGGGTCACTGGGACAAGTATCAAGAGAACATGTTCATCGTCGAAGTGGACGAGGAGCATGCTCGCGAGAAAGCGATCAACGCGCTGAAGCCGATGAACTGCCCCTGCCACGTGCAGGTGTTCAATCAGGGCCTGAAGTCTTATCGCGACCTGCCCCTGCGCATGGCGGAATTCGGTTCTTGTAACCGCTATGAACCCTCCGGTGCACTGCACGGGATCATGCGGGTACGCGGCTTTACTCAGGACGATGGCCATATCTTCTGTGCAGAGGAACAGATCGAATCCGAGACCGCGAAGTTCATCGCCTTTTTGTCCAAGGTCTACGCAGATTTGGGTTTCCACAATTGGACCATCAAGCTTTCCACCCGTCCAGAGAAACGCATCGGGTCGGACGAAAGCTGGGATCTGGTCGAAAAAGCTCTGGGAGATGCCTGCAAAGCTGCTGGGTATGACTTCGAGACTCTCGAAGGTGAAGGCGCGTTCTATGGTCCGAAGCTGGAGTTTACCCTGACCGACGCAATCGGCCGAGACTGGCAGTGCGGCACCCTGCAGGTTGACCCCAACCTGCCCGAGCGTCTGGACGCCAGCTTTATCGGCGCAGATGGTGCCAAGCACCGTCCGTTCATGCTGCACCGCGCGACGCTCGGGTCGTTCGAACGTTTCATCGGTATCCTGATCGAAGAACATGCTGGCAAGTTGCCCTTCTGGCTTGCACCGCGTCAGGTTGTGGTCGCCTCGATCACGTCAGACGCCGATGACTATGTGAGGGAAGTGGTTGAAACTCTCAAAGCTGCAGGCGTCCGCGCCGAGGCGGACATCCGCAACGAGAAGATCAACTACAAAGTCCGCGAGCATTCGGTCGGAAAGGTGCCGGTCATTCTGGCAGTCGGCCATCGCGAAGTCGAAGAACGCACCGTAAGTGTGCGTCGTCTCGGCGAAAAACAGACACAGGTTCAGTCACTTGAAGCTGTAACAAATGAGTTGAGCACGGCAGCAACTCCGCCGGACCTTCTGTAACATTCGGCGACAAATCGCCCGAAATCCGGCCCCAAATACGGGGCCGGATTGAAACAAATTACATTTTTCAATTCAAAAACAATTTGTTAAGCTTCAAGAGGGCATTACGCTCTTTGACGGGGTTGTGAGACACGGGCTCGTGAATTCACCTGCCCCGATTAAGCTACTACCTTTGTCATTGTCACAAGCAGACATACGCAGTCATTAAAAGGATTACCGAGATGTCGAACACCGCAAAAACCCTGGTTATCGCAACTGCCGTTGCAGCAGCCGTATCGGGCGCAGCTACAACCGCAAGCGCACAAGCCAAAGAAAAATGCTATGGCGTGTCAAAAGCCGGTCAGAACGACTGCGCCGCTGGCCCCGGCACCACATGCGCCGGCACCTCGACGGTAGATTATCAGGGTAATGCATGGACTCTGGTTGATGCAGGCACCTGCGCAGATATTGAACTGCCTGCCGAAGCAAATGGCACACCGCGCAAGGGCTCATTGGAGCCGCTGGAACGCGACCTGCCGGCATAAGAGCCAGGATATGAACGAGAGGGCGGGCAATCAGATATCGCCCGCCCTCTTTGTTGCAATCGGGAAACTCGCAAATGTTGGATGATGCACTCAGGTCAAATCGTCTGCCCGCAGCGCCGGGTGTTGGCTATAAACCGCAGCACTTCACGCAGATTCTTGAACATGCCAAACCGGTTGCATGGCTGGAAATTCATGCCGAAAACTACATGGGTGATGGCGGGCGTCCGCTGGCCCAGTTGCGCCACCTGTCAGAACAGTTCCCGATCTCAGTTCACGGTGTAGGTTTGTCGATCGGCGGCGAAGGTTCTCTGGACTCCGATCACCTCACCCGCCTGAAACATCTTGTGGAATGGCTCAACCCAGCCAGTTTTTCCGAGCATCTGGCATGGTCCACACATGACGCGCATTTTCTGAACGACCTGCTGCCCCTGCCCTATACGGATAAGACGCTTGCCCGTATTTGCGAACACATCGATCAGGTTCAAAACACCATCGGGCGGCAGATGCTGCTGGAGAATCCCTCCAGCTATCTGGCATTCGAAGAAAGTACCTGGTCCGAGCCCGATTTCCTGCGAGAGATCTCGCAGCGCACCGGGTGCGGTTTGTTGCTGGACGTCAACAACGTTTTTGTTTCTGCCACCAATCTGGACTACTCACCGCAGGAATACATCAACGAGTATCCGCTTGAAAAAGTCGGTGAGATTCATCTCGGCGGGCACGATGAAGACGAAGATGATCATGGGCATCCGTTGCTGATTGATAGTCACGGTCGCGAAGTGGTCGATCCTGTCTGGGCGTTGCTGGATTATGTGTTGGACCGGTCTGGCCCAAAGCCTGTTTTGATCGAATGGGATACTGATGTGCCTGACTGGCCCGTGCTGCGCGACGAAGCCGTTCGAGCACAGGCAGCACTGGATCGGGTGCCGGCATGAGCGTTTCGCAGACGGAGTTTCGAGCGGCCCTTCTGGATGCCGCGAAACCCGTTCCTGACGGTCTGCTGGACGCGTCAGCACAACCTGCGGGTCGTCGATTCAGCGTTTATCGCAACAACGTGGCCGTTTCCCTGACCGAAGCGATGCATCAGGCCTTTCCGGTCATCACCAAACTGCTGGGGCCGCAGAACATGGACGGACTGGCAGGCCTGTTCCTGCGTCAACACCCACCATCATCGCCACTGATGATGTTCTATGGTGAGGAGTTTCCGGAGTTTCTATCCGGGATGGAGCAACTCTCACATCTGGGATACCTGCCCGACGTTGCACGGCTTGAGTTGACCATACGTGAATCCTATCACGCCGCGGATAGTCAACCGATTGACGCCGACGCACTTGCAGTATCACCTGAAGATCTGATGCAGGCGAAATTGGGATTTGCCCCATCGATGCGTGTGCTGAAATCGGCTTGGCCAGTGCATGCAATCTGGCACTTCAACAACGATCCGGATGCCCCTAAGCCCGAGCCTGACGCGCAGGACGTGTTGGTCACTCGTCCGGAATACGACCCAACACCACAGCTTTTGCCCCCGGGTGGCGCAGATTGGATTTCCGGAATTCAGTCAGGACAAACCATTGGCGAAGCTTTTGAAATCACCACAGCCGAGATCCCCGACTTTGACCTCGGAACCACTCTAGCCCTGCTGTTGCAGGGTGCCGCAATAACTTCTGTGACTATCGAAAGGCTGGACACATGACTGCCCTGATCTCTTTTCACAACAGCGCACTCGGAAAGTTGGATCATGCTTCCAACTGGCTGACGCCGACACTGGCGCGGCTGGTGTTTGTCGCGGTCTTGTTGGTCTACTACTGGAATTCCGCCACTCTTAAGATCGACGGCTCGATCTTTTCGCCTTCGGCTGGCGCATTTGGTCAGATCTTTCCAAAAGCAGCAGAGGCGGTTCTGTACGACGTGTCTCAGATGACCTTGTATCAGCGTGTTGTCATTTTCCTCGGCACAGTGGCCGAGTTTGTTTTGCCTGCGCTGCTTCTGGTCGGTTTGCTGACACGACTGGCAGCTGTAGGCATGATTGGCTTTGTCTGGGTTCAGACGCTGGTCGATGTCAATGGACATGGCATCAAGCTGGGTAGCCTGTTCGACAACGCAATCACTCTGATGGATCAGCGTGTCATGTGGACCTTCCTGTTCCTTGTGATCGCGATCAATGGCGCAGGTCCAATCTCACTGGACCGGCTTCTACGCCTCAAATGATCTAGAAATGTGCCTTGGGTTCGTCAGGTTTTCCTGCGGCGATCCCAAGGACCCCGGCCACGCCGGCAAATGCGATTGGGAACATGGTAAACACACCAAATCCAAACGCGTAGTACATCCCTGCAGCTGACACCAATAACAAAATGCCCGCGATCAATGCCCGTGCGTGCGCCATTGCGCCCCCGGCGATAGCAAGCAGCGGGGCGATTATTGATGCCGCCTGAATCAGTTCGGGATCCTTGACCTGCTCGGCCACGCCTTCAATCTCACCAAAGTGCTTAATGGCTTCGACATAACCATACCCAAAAAAGCCAACGATCATGCCGACTAGGCCGGCGATGACGCCCAAAATCATGGTCGCATTACGCATTCAATGTCTCCGCTGCTAAGACCAACCAGATAAGCACTCTGCTACGCGACACCAAGTCCTGCGCGTGTCTCAGGGGTCCAGCCAAGAAACAACTCTCCGTCCCGGTCGATCAATGGGCGTTTCATCAGAGCCGGGTGATCTTTCAAAAGTTCAAGCACGGGGCGAGAGCGCTCTTCTTCGGCCAAACCACGCCAGGTTGTCGAGCGTGTGTTGAGCAAAGCTTCGCCGAAGCGCTCATAAGCTTGCGACAGCACAGAATCAGGAACTCCCTGCGTCCTGACGTCGATCAACTCCACATCCTGAAGTGATTTCAATGCCTTACGGCATGTATCGCAGTTCTTGAGCCCGTAAAGGTCCATATTCTCATTTCTCTCGCTTGTGCAATAAAATCGGGCAAAACTATGAGCTTACCCCAGTTATTCTTGATTTTTTACTTCACCGTGCAATGTTGAAAAAGGCGAAACACGCAATTCTGACTGTATCGCGTTAGCGAAACCGTCATGCGTTGCGATTACGTCAGCCTCTGCCCCGGCAATTATTTTGGGGCGACTTGAAAGTAGAAGGAGACACGGGAAATGCCAACCGGCACCGTGAAGTGGTTTAATACGACCAAAGGCTATGGTTTTATTGCTCCTGATGAAGGGGGCAAAGATGTGTTTGTTCATATCTCGGCCGTAGAACGATCCGGTCTGACCGGACTCGCTGACAATCAGAAAGTCTCGTACGAGTTGCAGGACGGACGTGACGGCCGCCAGATGGCGGCAGATTTGAAGCCGCTTTAATGCGATCCCGCTTCGGTGGGTAAATCAAAGAAGGTTAACGGCCAATTATCGGCCGTTAACCACACATCAGGCAACTGCGCTACCCTCGTGCCGGATCCGTTTTGGCATGAGTGTTCCAGTTTTCGCCCATTGCAACGATGCAGGATGTTCCAGTGGCGTAGGTCATAACCAGCGTCCAGTCGCCTCGTTCGCTGGTCCAGACTTCCATAATCTGTTCAGGCCCGCGGATACCGGATGCCGTTTGCTGTGACCCAAACTGACGGGAGAGCTTTTCGTGCATTCGGCCCGTCGGCTCGCAAATCACTTCGGCGATGGGGGATTTTGCATGAACAGGCGCTACAAGAAGCATGCTCAGGCAAAATGCTCGGCTGAAAACAGAACAGGTCATGGAACCAATGTAACAGTTCCATGACAAATGTATAGACAATCGATATGCGTTTTACCTAATTAGCCTTCGCGGATGACGGCTTCGAACTCACGCCATTCGCGTGCCGTCATACCCGAGTTTTCCTGCGTGACAGCTTCACCTTTCAGCATACGACGCAGCGCCTCGACCATTTGCGCCGACAGATTGACCGCGCCAAGGCGATAATCTTCAAACGCTTTGTAAGCAAATGGTACCCAGTCAGCCACGATCCGGCACATGGTCTCAGCATAAATCCGGATTTCGTACTGCGCGTGCGGATCAGCCCGCAAACGCAAGAAGTGAAACAGGTTGTGCAGATCAACCTTCCAATACCACTGCGTATATACATTGGCGGGCAGGTTCATACGTGCCAGTTCACGGGCAAGGCCCTGCTGGCCGTCCTGGCTGATCATGGCCTCATAGTTGTCGTAGCAACGAGTGCTGTCAGCTTTGAGGATTTCCAGAACGCGCGCGGCTTCTTCACCCTCAAGGGCTGATCCCCTGCCCTGATTGTTCACCTCAGACTGTGCGGCGACGTGTTCGGGTGCCGGGATATAGAATTCACGGTCAAGGATCGAATACCGCGCGGAGTATTCGTTCACATTGGCAGTACGGTGCCGGATCCACTGGCGCGCAACAAATACCGGAAGTTTGACGTGCAGCTTGACCTCGCACATTTCAAACGGCGTCGAATGCCAATGGCGCATGAGGTAACGGATCAGCCCTTCGTCGTTCTGAACCGACTTGGTGCCCTTACCGTAGGAAACACGCGCGGCCTGGCAGATAGCGGCATCATCTCCCATGTAGTCGATTACACGAACGAAACCGTGATCCAGAACCTGGTGCGCCGTATACAGGTGCTCTTCCATGCCCGAGGCCACCACGCGGCGTGTTGATTGCGATTGCGCGCGTTGCGCCTCGATCTCGGCCAGTTGGTCGGAAGACAGCGGCATGAAAACATCCTCTCCTGTAATGAGTCGCCCACCACTATATCTCGGCCTCACCACCACCGGAACCGCGATATCAAGGGGTTTGGGTTCATTTTCACACAAATATGTGGATAAGCAATTCTTCGTGTCCCCCTCGACACGCCAAGTCAGCGCGCTAATCTGCGCTCAAACACGAATAACGAAAGGAAAGCCGCGATGGGCCTGACCTATCTTCACACAATGGTCCGCGTGAAGGATCTGGAGAAATCCATAGCGTTTTATGAGTTGCTGGGGCTGAAAGAAACGCGCCGTTATGAAAGTGAGGCCGCTCGGTTTACACTGGTTTTTCTCGCACCTCCCGGGCAAGAGGACGCGCCGATTGAACTGACCTACAACTGGGATGGCGACGATGCGCTGCCCAGTGACAGCCGACATTTCGGGCATCTGGCCTACGGCGTCGATAACATCTACGAGGTCTGTCAGCACCTTCAGGACAACGGTATCGTGATCAACCGACCACCGCGTGATGGGCGCATGGCTTTTGTCCGCTCACCTGACAATATCTCGGTCGAACTGCTGCAGAATGGTGAGGCGCTTGAACCTGCCGAACCCTGGGCAAGCATGGAAAGCACTGGTCACTGGTAATCCGCTGGCTGATATCACTGGGGCTGGCCTGTCTGGGCAGCCCTGTCTGGGCGGCCCAGTGCCGCCTCGCTTTGGCGCTTGCGATGGACATCTCGACCTCTGTCGATGCGACCGAAGATACTCTGCAACGTCAGGGGCTGGCGGCTGCGCTACTCGCACCCGAGGTTCAGGAAGCCTTCTTCTCTTCTCCAATGCCAGTTGCGCTTGCGGTGTATGAATGGAGCGGCCGAACGACTCAAAGAGTAATCCTGAGCTGGAAACTCATTGAGCAGCCCCCCGACCTGCTCGCCGCTTCGACACAAATCGCAAATTCAGTGCGTTCAGATAGCGGTTCCGCTACTGCGATGGGATACGCAATGGCGTTTGGTGCATCGCTGATGGAAGAGGCACCAAACTGCCTGTTCCAAACCATCGATGTATCTGGTGACGGCTCGAACAATGATGGTTACGGTCCCCGGATAGCCTACAAGCACTTTCCGTTTGAGAACATCATCGTCAACGGGCTTGTCATCAATGCAGCCGATTTTGAAGGTGAGCTGTATCTGATCCCGTTTTACGAAAACAACGTTCTGCACGGCCCAGGTGCATTTTTGGAGATCGCCTCAGGGTTTGAGGATTTCGAAAGAGCAATGCGGCGCAAGCTCGAACGCGAACTTCGCCCACGGCTCGAGATCGGAGCGCTGCAAACGGGCGTTCTCGAGTGATCCGTTTACTGCCCATCCTTCTATGCTTGCTTGCGAGCCCGCTGACAGCCCAGTGCAGGCAAGCGTTGGCACTGGGAGTAGACGTTTCGGGCTCGGTTGATAGCAGGGAATACCGGTTGCAGCTTGACGGGCTGGCCGCAGCGCTCCGCCAATCCGAGGTTGAGCAGCTCATATTGTCTAATCCTGCCGCGCCTGTTCGTCTGTTCATCTACGAATGGAGTGAAACAGTGCATCAAAGGGTATTGGTGGATTGGACGGAAATTCGCGCAGCCTCAGACTTACAGAGGATAAGTCAACGTCTGGCAAACACCGACCGATCCTCGGCCCCGCAGGGCACCGCGGTTGGATCGGCGATGCTTTTTGGGGCTCAGCAACTGAACAATCAGTCAGCCTGCTGGAAACGAACCCTGGATTTGTCCGGAGACGGCAAACACAATCTCGGCCCGCATCCACGCGAAGTCAAAGGCATGCTGAGCAGCTCGGGCATCACCATCAACGGCTTGGTCATCGGTGCCGACGACCCCAGCAGTGGCGACAAACGCTATGTTCAGATCGGAGAGCTGTCCGCATACTATAACGCCTGGGTCATTCTTGGGCCGGACGCTTTCGTCGAGGTCGCGTTAGGCTTTGAAGCTTACGAAGACGCTATGGCCCGCAAATTGATCCGTGAATTGGAAGGGCTGACCTTATCCATGGCAACACCGCCCAATTCGCCTTGACTAATAGATGTAGCGGATCTGATCCGTCCAATAGCGTTCGACACGGCGAAGCGAACTCGTGATATCCTCGATGCCTTCGACGCCAATGACACCGCGACTTTGCAGGCCCTCTGCATGTCGGGCAAACAACTCTGAAACGATATCCCGGATCTCTCGTCCACGCGGCGTGAGCCGGACCCGGACCGAGCGGCGGTCAATTTCACACCGCTGATGGTGCATGTAGCCCATTTCGACCAGCTTCTTCAGATTGTAGCTCACGTTGCTGCCCTGATAGTAGCCACGGCTTTTCAGTTCGCCGGCAGTAACCTCGTGGTCCCCGATATTGAATAACAAGAGTGCCTGCACTGCATTGATTTCCAACACACCAACGCGCTCGAATTCATCCTTGATGACGTCCAGCAGCAATCGATGCAGGCGCTCGACCAGCGCCAACGCTTCAAGATAGCTGGTCATGAACACTTTGGCCCCCGGCGCGGAGACCTGCACTTCCATACTCATCCGATCCTCCGATTCACTCGCGCTGTTCGGGGTAGGATGGCGCCAATTTCCGAAAAATCGGTTAAGCTAGTTTTTCTTTATTTTTGAAAGGTCTGGGCGATATCTGCGATCAACACAGAAAATGCTTCTGGCGGCTCAACTTGGCCCGTAACCCACTGGTACAGATCCTGATCGTTCTCATGCAGCAATGCGTCATAGTTATCCAGACCCGCCTGATCCATTGAGGGCAGATTGCGGTCAGCATAGGCGGACAGGATCAAATCCATTTCCTTGATCCCGCGCCGCATCGACCGCATCTTCATGCGCTTTATTCTTACATCGCGAGGCTCGGTCACTGACCTTGCTCCAACATCAGACGAACCTTCTTCTCCAGTCGAGCAGCGCGTTCTGCGCTGGCCCGCATTTCCCCGCGAATGGCGCGCAGTTCAGCAACGATACCGGACAATTCCAGATTTCCCTGATCGGGTTCACCGGGGGCATCCATTCCCTCGCCCTCGCCAGTCAAAAGCCACATGATCGAGACATTCACCATACCCGCCATCATCGACAGCCGGTTTGCTCGTGGCTCGGACAGATCGTTTTCCCACGCTGCAATCGTGGTCTTTTTAACCCCGATACGACGCGCCAGATCGGCTTGTGTCATACCCGCCGCCTCGCGTGCGCCTGCCAGTCGATCCCCGAAGGTTGCCGCGTCCGGTCCGAACCAGTCGTTTTCGTCACTCATCGGGGTCTCCAATTCTCTTTTTCATATCGCTTGATCGTCATTCGGGCGCACCCTATGACAGACGGGTTGAACATACAAACCGAGGCCGCCCATGAGTTTCCTGTCTGCGACACTGTCGCGCGTCAAACCCTCGCCCACCATCGCAATGACAGCAAAAGCAGCTGAGTTAAAGGCAGCTGGCCGCGACGTCATTGGCCTGAGCGCAGGTGAGCCGGATTTTGATACGCCTCAGAACATTAAGGATGCGGCGGTCGCGGCGATCGCGGCGGGGAAAACCAAATACACCGCACCAGACGGAATTCCTGAGCTGAAGCAGGCTGCTTGCGCCAAGATGAAGCGCGACCACGGCCTGGATTACACTCCCGCACAGATTTCGGTCGGTACCGGAGGCAAGCAGACACTCTATAATGCGTTGATGGCGACAATGAATGAAGGGGATGAGGTAGTCATCCCTGCGCCCTACTGGGTCAGCTATCCGGACATGGTTCTGCTTGCAGGTGGCACGCCCGTGATCGCCGAGACCTCTTTGCAGACCAATTTCAAACTGACCGCTGATCAGCTTGAAGCAGCGATCACGCCCAAAACAAAGTGGTTTATCTTCAACTCACCGTCGAATCCGACCGGTGCGGGCTACAGCCGGGAGGAATTGAAGGAACTGACCGACGTTCTGATGCGCCACCCTCATGTCTGGATCATGTCCGACGACATGTATGAACACCTCGCCTATGACGGGTTCGAGTTCTGCACCCCTGCCGAAATTGAACCGGCTTTGTATGACCGCACACTCACCTGCAACGGCGTCTCGAAAGCCTATGCCATGACCGGTTGGCGGATCGGTTACGCGGCAGGTCCAGTGGAGATCATCGCGGCCATGCGCAAGATACAGTCGCAGTCCACGTCGAACCCCTGTTCGGTCAGCCAGTGGGCAGCGGTTGAAGCGCTGAATGGCACTCAGGAATTTCTGGCGCCGAACAACGAAATGTTTAAACGGCGCCGCGATCTGGTCGTGAGTATGCTGAATGAAATTGACGGCATATCCTGCCCTACTCCTGAAGGTGCATTCTATGTTTATCCGTCTATTGCCCGGCTGATTGGCAAGACGACACCCGCAGGTACAGTTATCGAGAATGACGAAGTGTTTGCTACAGCCCTGCTGGAGGAGGCAGATGTCGCCGTTGTCTTCGGCGCAGCTTTCGGCCTGTCGCCGAATTTCCGGGTTAGCTACGCGACCTCGGACGAAGCACTCAAAGAAGCCTGTACGCGCATCCAACGTTTCTGTGCTGCACTGACCTGATTGGAGGCGAACCCATGTCGACAGAGCTGCCTGAATACTATTTTCGAGTACGCGAAAACGGCGCAGTGGTTTTTCGTATCGACACCGAAAACCGCCAGCGCCGCATCGAGATGGATCAGATCGCAGTCATCAACATCCGCAATGGCGAAGTCAAACCGCACGGACAGCGTACACTGTCCGAGGCGGACAAAGCCGAGATCGCAAGATGGATGGAAAACCGCAAAGCCCTGCTGGAGCAGCGGGAAATCGATGATATCCACAGGGCGGTGGATTACCTGAACCTGACCACCCAATGGGCACAGTCAAAGGCGACCGAAGAACAATTGGAAGACGTTACCGACCGTCTATTGATGGCAATGCACGATCTGCGATCGGTTTTAGTACGGAAAAAGGCAGACCGGCTTAGCAAGGAATAAGCCGGTCTTCATTATTCAGCTGGCACGCCCACTTCCCGAACAGAGCGCAGCCAGAAACGCGCCATCAAAAGTACAGCGGCACAGGCAAGGCCCAGCACGAGGCCCAGCCAAACGCCAATCCCATCCATACCCTGCACAAAGCCAAAATAGTACGAGGCCGGGATACCAACCACCCAGTAGCTGAGCGCCGCGATGACCATGGGAATCTTTGCGTCCTGCAAACCGCGCAGCAGACCCAGCGCGATGACCTGCGCCCCATCGACAAGCTGGAACAAAGCCGCCATCGCCAACAGCCCGGTGCCGATTGCCAGTATCTGAGGCCTTTGCGGATCATCCGCCTCCATGAACAGCGAAATTAACTGCTCGGCACAGGTGAGGAACAAAAGGATTGTGATCGCTGACATCACAAGGGACATGCCTGTCACCGCAATTGCACCTTTCTCAAGATGCGCCCGGTCGCGGCGGCCCAATGCGTTACCCGCACGGATGGTAGCCACGTTTGATAGCCCCAGATGAACCATGAATGTGGCAGAGGCCAGATTGAGTGCGATACCATGCGCCGCAAGTGGTACCTGACCCAGCCAGCCCATCATGACCGCGGAAGTCGCAAACAAGGTCACCTCGGCAAGAGTGGTCAGACCGATCGGAACGCCCAGCTTAAGCACGCTCCAGAACATTTCCCAATCCGGGCGCCAGAAACGTTGGAAAAGGCTGTGCTCGGGCAGAACGCGAACGGCATAAATCACAACCGCGATCAGTGATACGAGCTGCGTCACGACTGAGGCAATCGCTGCACCGATCACACCCATCTCAGGCGCGCCCCAGTTGCCGAAAATCAGCGCATAGTTCGTGATGCCGTTCACTACCGCGGCAACCACGGTAATCCACAGAACGATCTGCGTCCGCTCCAGCGCAGCCAGATAGGATTTCAACACCATCACAATCAGCGCTGGAAACAAGCCCCAACCAGCAACGCGTAAGTACTGTGAAGCTGTTTCCGCGACCTGCGGCTCCTGCTTCAGGGCAATCAAGATTGGGTACGACCACCACAACATCGGCATCATGAGCGTCGCATAAATCAGAGATAGCCACAGACCCATGCGGGTCGAGCGACGGATGCTGGTCTCATCCTCTTCCGCAGCCGCAGTGGCCACCATCGGCATCACTGCCCAGCCGAAGCCGGCGCCAAAGAGGAACAGAACAAAGTAGTAGCTGCTTGCCAGAGTGACTGAAGCCAGCGCCTCGACCCCGTACCAGCCGAGCATGACCGTATCGGTTAGGCCGATAGCAAACTGCGCCAGGTGCCCGCCTATCAGCGGCAAGCCGAGGATCGCGATAGCCTTGAAGTGGTCGGGATATGTCATCACTTTGCTCATCCCGCCAGCCTTATGCCCGGCCCGGTTTTGGGGCAAGAGCGGATTAAAGAAATTTCAAAATGAGACACCGATGATAGTCTGGAACGAGTTGCAGGAGCCATCCATGTCCGAACCGTTTGCCAACCTCATTTCAGACACCCGCGTCTTTCTCAGTGAACTGTCCGCAAACAATAACCGGGATTGGTTTGTCGATCACAAATCCCGCTATGAAGCTGATCTGAAAGGTCCTGCGCTGGGTTTGCTGGATGCGTTCTCACAACAGATCAGCGGATGCACCGGCACAAAATTGTTCCGCCCACAAAGAGATGTGCGGTTTTCCAAGGATAAGACGCCGTACCACACGCATCTGCACATGGCTTGGTGGCTCCCAGTTAAATCGTCACTGCAAGTCGGTTTCTTTTTCGGGATTTCACCCAGCTACACACGAATCGGCGGCGGTGCGATGGGGTTTGATAAATCTGGTCTCACAGTTTGGAGAGATGCAGTCGGCGGCACAACCGGCGACACGCTGGCAATTGTGCTAACCGACCTTGCCAATCAAGGATTTGAACGGTCTGAGCCGGAACTTAAACGCGTTCCGGCCCCGTTTGAAAAGGATCATCCACATGGTGATTTGTTGCGGTGCAAATCAGTCACCCTTTGGCGAGACCTGCCAGAGGGTGACATTACGAAACCGATCACCGCATTGACGAACACCTATCAGTCCCTCGAAGGGTTTCAGGAGATGTTGCAGACGGATATCTGACGGCTCAGTTGCCCTGTGTTTCAGGATGAAGCGTTGTGCCCAGAATGTGCTCGGAACGCTGAATCACATGGTGCGCTTGCCCGACAATCAATGGGTCCGGTTCTCCTACAATCCTGTGATCCTTATCAGGGTAGTCCAATGTAGAAAGGAAGTGGCGCATACAATTCAGGCGCGCGCGTTTCTTGTCATTCGATTTCACGATGGTCCAGGGCGCATCGGCCGTGTCCGTATAAAAGAACATCGCCTCTTTCGCCTCGGTGTAATCGTCCCATTTGTTCAGGCTGGCTTTGTCGATCGGTGAAAGCTTCCACTGTTTCAGCGGATCGGTCTCGCGACTTTTAAAACGTCGCTGTTGCTCGGTTTGCGTGACCGAGAACCAATATTTGTAAAGCTGAATGCCTGACCGAACGAGCATCCGCTCCAACTCGGGCGTCTGACGCATGAACTCAAGATACTCGTTCGGCGAACAGAACCCCATCACCCGCTCGACACCGGCGCGATTGTACCAGGAGCGGTCATAGAACACCATTTCCCCAACTGTGGGCAGTTCCTGAATATACCGCTGATAGTACCACTGACCTTTTTCTTCCCAGGTCGGCTTGTTCAGCGCTACAACCCTCGCCTGACGTGGGTTCAAATGCTCCATGAAACGTTTGATCGTTCCACCCTTACCTGCAGCATCACGCCCCTCAAACAACAGAACGAACCGCTGACCTGTCTCCTGCGCCCATAGCTGAACTTTTAGAAGTTCGGCCTGCAACTGCGCCTTCTGTTCTTCATAGACCGAGCGCGCCATTTTCTTACCATAAGGGTACTTGCCGCTCTCAAACGCCTGACGGATTTTCTCCGGGCTGGGTACGGCAACATCGGTTTGAGCGCTCGGTACAACTTTGATCGGGGTTGGTTCTTGGTTGGTCTGGGCCACTGCTTCCATTCACTTGTCTCCTCGGTTTCATTGTTCTGAGTAAGGGGCTAGCAGTTTCGATCCAATCGCGCTTTGATTGGGGTCAAATAGATGACTTTAAGTGTAACCAATGCCTCTGATATCTCACCTGAAAGGGCGTCAGGATGAAATCCAGCGCGATAAAACTGAACGATCAGTCTTTTTACATCAGAAGCTGGGGACAGGCGGGCAACCCTGCCCTGCTCATGCTCCACGGTTTTCCCGAATTTGGCGGTGCCTGGGGTGATCTTGCCCCATATCTAGATTCGCATTTTCACTGCATAGCACCGGATCAGCGCGGCTATGGGCAAAGCTGGGCACCCGAAGGTGTCGAAAACTATGCCCTTTCACGGCTTGTGTCAGACATGGTCGCTCTGATCGAGACTATCGATGCTCCGATCATTGTGATGGGACACGATTGGGGGGCGTCTGTCGCTTACGGGCTGGCGATGTTCCGGCCAGATCTGGTCAGTCACCTGATCATTGCGAATGGAGTCCATCCTGTGCCGTTCCAGCGCGCTATGGCAGCAGGAGGCGCACAGTCCAGCGCATCGCAGTACATCAACCAGCTCAGGGCACCCGATGCCGCTGAGCATTTGTCGGCCGACAACTTCGCCAAACTGGAACGGTTCTTTCGTTATGGGATGGGCCTTGATTGGCTATCCGACGAACGAATGGAGGAGTATCGGGTTGAATGGGCACGTCCCGGACGTCTGAAGGCGATGCTGAACTGGTATCGCGCCTCACCCCTTCTGGTGGCAGAGCCGGGAAACCCGCTCACGGATTTGCCCGAACTACCGGTTGATCGGCTCAAGGTCACCTGCCCTCATCTGCTGATCTGGGGTGAAGACGACAAGGCCCTGCTGCCAGAGTCGACTGAAGGGCTCGAAGAATTTGCAGCCGATCTGACGCGTGTTTCAGTTCCGAATGCGGATCATTGGCTTCTCCACCAAAAACCCGAGATTGTCGCGAAAACCATACTGGATTGGCTTAATGCACGCTGATTGCCGAAGTTCAGCTATGCCCCCAGTCATTTGGATTCTCTGAATTGTTTGGTGACAAGCCCAGTACGTCTCCTTCGGTCGAACATCCCAGACCCAGAACCGTTCGGTTTGCATAGGAAAAATAGGCGCAGACCTGGTTAATCTCCAGAATCTCACCATCATCCCAACCTGCATTCCGAAGTGCTACAATGTCCTCCTCGACAATTCCGGCAGGAGTTTCCGTCAGCTTCCGGGCATACTTCATCGCTGCGATCTGCGCCCCATCCAGCGGAGCAGCGTCCGGGTTCCGCGCCTCAATCGCCGCACGGATTGCATTGCCCCTGGCTTCATCGCCCAACAAGCGCTGCAACCCCTGAAAATGATGTTCTACGCAGTAAGCGCAGCTATTCAGCGAACTGACCCAGACCCCAAGCGTTTCCAGAAACCACTTGGGAACCTTGTTACCTGAATGATGAAGAACGTTCTTGTAAAGCGCCATGTGACCTTCCATCGAATGCGGTCGCAGCGAGTGCGCCATCATGATGTTGTCCACATTGTTGTCAGGGCCGGTCACCCGTTCGTACAGTTTCTTCAGTTTACCCGTCGCCTCTTCGAACGGTACAGTCCTGATCCAGCTCATTTTTCCTGTCCCTCCCTCTCCGGCGGTCAGATGAGCGCAACCCGGGGCAATATGCAACCCGAGCTGTCAGGATAGTTTTTCCACAACACCTCGCGTCCCCCTTCCCCCGACACACATCACCTGCCATAATGGGGGAAACCTAAAAACAAGAGCAGCACCCATGCCCGACGACCTGTTGACGCCCAGCGCCACCGCTACATATGACGCCTCTTCAATCGAGGTGCTTGAAGGTCTGGAACCGGTCCGCAAACGCCCCGGTATGTATATTGGCGGCACGGATGAGCGTGCGCTGCATCACATGGTCGCCGAGATCCTCGATAACTCGATGGACGAAGCGGTCGCCGGCCATGCCAACCGGATCGAGGTGGAACTGCACGCAGACTATGCCCTGACCGTGCGCGACAACGGGCGCGGTATTCCAATCGATCCGCATCCAAAGTTTCCGGACAAATCGGCGCTTGAGGTGATCCTTTGTACCCTACACGCAGGGGGCAAATTCTCAGGCAAAGCGTATCAGACCTCAGGTGGTCTGCACGGCGTGGGTGCGTCCGTTGTCAACGCCCTGTCAGATTCTATGGTCGTCCAGGTGGCTCGCGACAAGCAACTATTCGAACAACGGTTCTCACGCGGTATCCCTCTGGGTCCTGTCGAAAAGGTGGGCGCTGCCCCAAACCGGCGGGGCACCATGGTGACTTTCCACGCGGATGAGGAAATCTTTGGCCATCACCGCTTCAAACCGGCACGGCTGTTCAAATCCATCCGTTCTAAGGCCTACCTGTTCTCAGGCGTCGAAATCCGCTGGAAATCCCACATCGACGACGGCGAAACACCGACCGAGGCGACGTTCCACTTTCCCGGCGGCCTGTCGGATTACCTGAAGGAGACGATGAACGGCTCCTCCACCTATGCCGAGCAGCCCTTTGCCGGAACCGTGGATTTTCAGGAAAAGTTCAACACCCCC
>NZ_SMMF01000963.1:410714-441187 GCF_009711355.1 Roseibium sp. RKSG952
GGACGCCTTCGCGCGACGGGTTCATCCAGTCCTACTGTAATACCGTACCCACCCCCGAAGGCGGCACGCACGTCGCGGGCTTCTGGGCTGCGGTTCTCAAAGGGATCAAAGCCTATGGCGAGTTGATCAACAACAAGAAGGCCGCGCAGATCACCCGTGATGACCTGATGACCGGCGGCTGTGCGCTGGTCTCGTGTTTCATCAGTGAACCGGAATTCGTAGGCCAGACCAAAGACCGTCTGGCCACGGTCGAGGCACAGCGGCTGGTTGAGAATTCGGTCCGCGACCATTTCGATAACTGGCTGGCCGCGGACACGAAATCCGCCGGCGCCATTCTGGACTTCCTCATCCTGCGGGCTGAGGAACGCCTGCGCCGACGGGCCGAGAAGGAAACACAACGCAAGTCCGCCACTAAAAAACTTCGTCTCCCCGGCAAGCTGGTGGACTGTTCTAGTTCAACACGCGACGGCACGGAATTATTCATCGTCGAGGGCGACTCGGCGGGCGGATCGGCCAAAATGGGCCGCGACCGCAAAACACAGGCCCTGCTGCCCCTACGCGGCAAGATCCTGAACGTGCTGGGTGCGGCCAGTTCGAAACTGGGCACCAATGCCGAGATCAACGACCTGACCCAAGCCCTGGGCGTGGGGCTTGGCACCAAGTTCAACGTCGACGATCTGCGCTATGACAAGGTCATCATCATGACCGACGCGGATGTGGATGGGGCGCATATCGCTTCTCTGCTGATGACGTTCTTCTTCACCCAGATGCGCCCGATGATCGACGCGGGCCACCTCTACCTCGCCTGCCCGCCTTTGTATCGCCTAACCCAAGGGGCCAAGCGCGTCTATTGTCTGGACGAGGCCGAACGCGACGAATGGCTTGAGAAAGGTCTGGGCGGCAAGGGCAAGATCGACGTTTCCCGCTTCAAGGGTCTGGGCGAGATGGACGCCAAGGACCTGAAAGAGACCACAATGGACCCGAAATCCCGGAAATTGATCCGGGTCACTATCGACGAGGACGAACCCGGCGAAACCGGGGATCTGGTCGAGCGCCTGATGGGCAAAAAACCCGAACTGCGATTCCAGTACATTCAGGAGAACGCGCGGTTTGTGGAGGAGCTGGATGTTTAGATCAGTGAGAGTACAGTGTTCTATTACTTGGAATCGATCACTGTACCTAGAAAATAGCGAAACAACTGCTCCTGTGTAATTACACCCAAGCATTCTTGGTCGTCGTTTTCGACAGCCACAACACGCGCATTTAGCACACGAACAGACTCCAGCAAATTCCTTACCGATAGTGACTTATCGATTCTCAGGGTCGCATCTGGAAATTGCTTTTCCACTTCAGGATCGACAAAAGGATAATCCTGAAACGCGTGAACGTAATCCAAGAATGCTTTCGCCCTGTCTAATAGATAGGTCTCTTCAGTCACGTATGGTCTTTGATAATCACTATCAGCTTCTGTTAAAAAAATTTTGCTCAAGGGAACTATTGAAACCAAGTGCCGATCTGCGTGCATTACCTCTAGAAACTGCAAGTTAGGAAGAGACTTAAGATAGAGGACAACATCACTAGGATTGTAATGATATGTGGTGTCAAACTTTAGGATTTTGATCTTTCTTTTTTTCGAAGAAGACATTCGCTGCAGTTCAAGGCGGCTTGTCTTTCTAGCAACTGAATCGTCTTTGATTGAGAAAACGCTTGCGTTTTCAACTGTCCTAAACAGATCCAAGGAGTCTTCAATCGGAGATTTAAGAGTGTTTTGAAACTCCAATCCGAAAGCGTTTACGCTTGTTATGTAGCCACCAAACCACAAGTAGGCCAATAGCGGTAACAAAGAAAGACCCACCCAATGCGCTTCAAGTGAAGTAAAATCAGGGTAGTTCACATGCAATGCGCCAAGGACCAATAAGAGTAATAGTGTTAATAAAAAGCCTAGAAGAAAATTAATCACCTTATGGTATTCTTCTTTCACTAGTAGCACTCCTTAGGTTGCCAAATTGATACTTGATGGAATCGCTTGGTTTCAAGTCCACATTAGAGATCGACCATAAGAAAGTTCTTTAGTAGCCTCCAAACACTCCCCTTGCCTAACCCGTTGATCTCCTTCACACTTACCCTCAATCCGTCATCCAAGAACGATGCATGAGGCATGAGCGTCAAAACCATTTGAACGACTTCAGATTTCCAACGGGAGGACAGAAATGAAGAAACTTTGGTTCGGTCTGGCTCTATCAGCCCTGGCATCGCCGGTGCTGGCACAACAGACACTCAGCACAGCATCCCCTATTCCGGACGGTGCCGAGACCCGGTTCTGCTATTACGAGGGCATGGCCTATTCACTGGACTCCTTCATCCTCGTGACCGGTGACAATACCGTCACATCGACCATCACCACACGCGAGGAGCGCCTGCTGCGCTGTGTACGCGGTGATGATGGCGGCATGCACTGGAAGCCTCAGAGCACCTTTCAGGTCAGCAAGTAACGCGGCGCGTCGGTGGGCGGTCTAGCCCACCTTTTCCTCCAGCCAATCCACGATCTGCGCGGCGGGTTTTTCCCAGCCGGGCTCCATGAACAGGAAATGCGCGTGGTCTTCAACGGGCATGAAGGTCGCGCGGTCGCCATACAGCTTCGCCAAAGCCCGGCAGGTATCAGGGTTCACGGCCCGGTCCTCGGTGCCTGAGACGATCAGCACCGGGCAGTCGACCTTATCGATATCCACCTTCATCGCGTGGTGATCATCGAACATCCAGAAAAACATCTCGAACATCACCCGACCGCTTTCGGCCCCCAACTGGTCAAACACCGCATGCTGCTGCGCCTCGGGCATCTTGTTAAGCGCGAAGGGGGCCATCAGGTCGAACTCGACCCGCATCGGCTGTTTCCAGAACGCCCCACCCTCCATCAACGCACGCGGGATGGCACGTTCGTCGTCGGTTTCCGGTAACGTGCCCCACGGCGCGTTGGGGTTGATCAGAACAATTGCACTGGCCAACCCGCGCGAGGCGACTTGCTGCGCTACAACGCCTGCGATGGCGTGGCCCAGAATGACCGGTTTGCTATCCAGACCTTTCACAAAATCAGCAATGTCATCGGCATAGTCGATCACGCTAGTATCGGTGAGGCCCGAATCGGGTTCGGCCTTGGGATCCCCGCCGTGATAGCGCAGAGCAGGCGTATGCACCGTCCAGCCCCGATCGCGGAAGAAGGCCGCATAATCCCTCATACACCAGGGTCCAGCGAAGGCGCCGTGGATCAGTACAATCTCTTTCGTCATCAAAATCTCCCTCTCCTTCATGCAGTATGAACATCCCGTAAGACGTTACAACTGCGCGTGATCGCTGTTGCGTGATGGTTGGGACCACTTAAACTCAGGCCCATGAGTTTTGTGACCGATAACCAACTTCCGCTGCTGATCCTGTTCTTTCTGTTGGGGCTGATCGGAACCGCGTTCCTGTTTCGCAAGCCAGCGGGCCACAGGGCGTGGAAGCTGGCCGATCTGGTCTGGGTCGTGCTGGGCGGCATTGGTGCGCTGGTGGCGGTTCTGGCGGGGCTTTATACCTCTGACAGCTCGCGTCTGGACCGGCAGATCGACGTGGCCTATGCGGCGACGCTGGCATTTGATCGCGATGCGGCACGGTTCAGGTTGCGGTTTTGCGATCCCGCCTTTGATCCTGATACGGCGGTCTTGTGTGAAAAGGTCGAATTCCTGTCAGCCTCAACCGCAAGCAATGCTGATTTGCCTTTGTTCATCGCCGTAACCAACGAAGTCGCTCCGCTGCAGGGGCTGCATTTCCTTTTCGGTCGTCAAGCTAAAGATGAAATGGACGACATGCGGGACATGGCCGCCACAGCGGATGCGTTCGATATCGAACAATTTCTGGTTTTTACATCCTTGGATGAGGCCACACAGGCAGCCATCGACAATATGCGACGCAAGGTGCCCGCGATTGCCGGGGACTACCTTATCCTCGCACAAAGCTATGATGATCTGGTCGAGCAGGTCGGCAAGCTGAAGGATGAATGGGAGTATCTGCAGGATAACGCGCACATTCTGGTATTGCAGATCGTGGCGCTATGTCTTGTCAGCTTTGCTGCGCCATTCCGTCTTGGCAAATCGGTTGTCGAGTTGCGCGCGAGCCTTATCGCCGATACGCCTGAGCCAACTGTTCAGGATCCGCCCCCAGAAAATACCGGGTCAATGTCCACAGATTCCGAGCCCCTCGCCGAACCCAGCCCTGACGAATATAGCGTTCCGCGCTCGTGAAGGCGCGCGAGGATAGAAGCGTGACACGCGGTAGTGCGCGTATCAATGCGACATCCTCCATCAATGGCTGATCCGGAAACCCACCCGCTGAGATATATGTCTGGCGTGGGACCAGAAGCCCCTGATCGCCATAAGGCAACCCGAACAGGCGCGTGCGGATATTGGCCCATCCGGCCACCCAACGTGCGCCAAGTCCTTTTGCACGAAACAACAACCGAAAGGTAGCTGGTCGCCCTGTTTGCAACTGAGTTTCAACCTCGGTGCTCCACCCGGTTTCCAATACCGTGTCTGCGTGCAGAACCAACAGCCAGTCGCCCTTCGCCTGCTCACACCCACGGCGCAACTGCGCGCCACGAGAAGGTGCGCCCGAGACAATTCTGGCGCCCGCCTCCTCAGCGATTTGCAGTGTCTGGTCTGTCGACCCACCATCCGTGACAACCAGCTCACGGATCAGGCCGGCATGCAGCCCTTCCATTAAAGCCTCTAACGTGGGCACAAGAGTCTCTCCGGCGTTCAGAGTTGGAATTACGATACTGATCGGGGCGGACACGGCTTGTAACCTCTGGTCATGGCGGCGTGATCTCCTATATCACGGGGCTGATGGAATTGACGAGGACCTGCCCATGCCCACCCGCCGCATTTTGCGCCTGACCGGCAAGGATGTTGACAGCTTTCTGCAAGGGCTGGTCACCAACAACATCGACCAGCTACAGAACGGGCTGGTCTATGCCGCAATACTGACGCCTCAGGGTAAGTATCTTGCTGACTTCTTTCTGAAGCGTGACGGCAGTTCGGTGCTTCTGGATGTTGCTGACGATCTGGCCGATGGCCTGGCCAGACGGTTGACTATGTACAAGCTGCGCGCAGATGTAGCGATCGAGAACACAGACCTCCATGTACAACGAGGAACCGGGACAGCACCGGATGGCGCCCTGCCCGACCCACGCCACCCGGAACTTGGCTGGCGGAACTACACAACACAGACCGAGGGCGACGACGGTACAGACTGGAACTCGATCCGGGTGGCGCACTGTATTCCTGAGACAGGTGTGGAGCTGACACCAGACACGTATATCCTTGAAGCTGGGTTTGAGGCACTCAATGGCGTCGACTTTAAGAAGGGCTGTTACGTCGGACAGGAGGTGACTGCCCGAATGAAGCACAAGACCGAGCTGCGCAAAGGCTTGTGTGTGGTATCCATCGAAGGTAGCGCCCAGGTTGGTACAGAAATTCTATCCGATGGAAAAGCAGTCGGCGTTCTATACACACAATCCGGTGACAAAGCGATTGCCTATCTCAGATTCGGACGCGCCAGTGGCGACATGCAAGCCGGAGACGCGGTCGTCAGACTAAACGATTGACGTTTAAGTCCTGTTGCAGCTGCGGCACGTCTTTGTCACGCTAGTCGTTTGTGCAATTGCCCATCCTTGCCAGCAGGTTAACACTGCTACCAGGTGTATGACCGGGCAAGTGCATGTTGCAGCTATATTCGGCCATCTGGCGCGTTAGCGCGGGGCGGCAAATTGTACTGATAGTTCTATCACTCGCGGTTGCGGCGCTCGCTGCTGCCCCGCTCGAGTTTCAACGTGACATCGTCAATCACCTGACCGCCAAAGATCCCAAACCTGACTACCTGCTTTTGCTTGGTGCAGGGATGATGGCGGTCATAATGTTGAGCCTCGCCCTGAAATGGGTGTTGGGCTATCGCGCAGGTACGCTGGGTGAAGACATCATACGCCTTATCCGGCAACGGTTGCTGGCTCGAACAGTTGATGTCGACAAAGCCGGTGAGAACCTGCGCAAAGGCACTATGACAACTGCAATCTCGGCTGAGGCGGAAGAGCTTGGGAAATTTGCTGGCGGAGCTTTCGCGGACCCTGTGGTTCAGGTCGGTACGCTGATCAGCGTGATAGGCTACATCTCATCCACACAACCCGGGCTTGGGCTGATTGCCTTATCGATGATCGTGCCTCAGATCATCATCGTTCTGGTCTCACAACGCAAAGTGAACATCTTTGTGGCTGAGCGGGTTCGCATTCTTCGCAGCGCCACTGATCATCTGACAACAGAACAGATCAACGCGATCACCAATGAAGTCTACGCCCAGTTTGATAAGATATTTGAAACACGGCGACGGATGTTCATCTGGAAGCTGTCAGCAAAGTTCCTTCTTAGCGTGATTAACGGCGCCGGAACCGTTGGCGTCCTGATGCTGGGCGGTTGGCTGGTGTTGAAGGGCGAAACAGATGTGGGCACCGTTGTAGCGGCAACCAGCGGCTTAACACGCATTCAGGGTCCGACCTCTTTCCTTATTGCTTTTTACAGGCAAGTCAGCGCGAACCGCATAAAATATGAGTTGTTGCTGGAGTTATTCGGGCCTGACCGAGAACGGTATCGCCACGCAAATCCGAACCGATAAGAAAAAGGCCGCTCAGCAACTGCTGATACGGCCAATTCCTCAATAGTATTTAACGCGACGTTACGCGCGCTCAGAATATTCCATGGTTTCGGTGTTCACGATGATCATCTCGTCCTGACCGATGAACGGAGGAACCATAACCTTTACGCCATTATCCAACAGAGCGGGTTTGAACGAGTTCGCAGCAGTCTGGCCTTTTACGACTGGCTCAGTTTCAACGATCTTGCAGGTCACCTTCTGTGGCAGGGTCGCGTTCAGCGCTTCGCTTTCATAAAACTCGACCACAATGGTCATGCCATCCTGAAGGAACGGGCGACGCTCGCCCAACAAATCTGCTGGCAATTCAATCTGTTCGTAAGTTTCGGCATCCATAAAGACCAGCATTCCGTCGTTTTCATAAAGGAATTGCTGATCCTTCTGCTCAAGGCGCACGCGCTCGACCTTATCGGCAGAACGGAAGCGTTCGTTCAGTTTCGAGCCATTGCGCAGGTTGCGCAGCTCGACCTGAGCAAAGGCCCCACCCTTGCCGGGTTTCACATGATCGACCTTGACCGCAGCCCACAGCCCATCGTTATGCTCAAGCACATTGCCGGGGCGAATTTCGTTCCCATTGATCTTGGGCATTACATAATTCCTTCACAAACGGTTGATGCGTCAGTTGACGTCCCTATATCTGGCGGGACCACACCTGACAAGACGACGACACCTAGTGCTGCACATGCAGCAAGCCATGCAAATGACGCAACGCAACTATGCATTTTAAGTGTATCCGAATCGCATCTAATAGGTCATAAGAACCGTCACGCCGAAAATGCAAGAGCAAGAACAACAAGGAAAACGAGATGAGAGATTTCGTTGACGGCACCGCCTTTAACAATGAACAAGGCAACCGTGCCCGGAAACTTTTTGCGGCTGTCGTACTGGCCGCGCTCGACGACGCCATCGCCGACGACAAGAAGTATGGCAATGGACCTGAACAAATTGCTCGCTGGGCTCGCTCGCGCGATGGCCGCGAGGTACTGACCTGTGCCGGCATCGACCCCAACGAACGTGTTGTAGGTGGTCTGATGGAATTCGTAGGTCGCGGTGTTCGTACTTCGGTTGCCCTGTCGCGCGAAGAAAGCGAACGGCGCAACGCCGCTCAGCAGGCAGAAGCAGCCTAAAGCCTGTTTCTGTTTTTCAAAAAGGCGCGCCCGCTGTTGCGGCGCGCTTTTTTGATGCCCGGATGATTGCAGCATTGTCGGTTTTGGAATGCCTGCGTGCCATTCCGGACTTTTCTCCATCACTGATTTCAGGTCATGTGCTGCCATCCACAGGAGGCACCCATTGGTACGCGCAATCATGATTCAGGGCACCGGCAGCAATGTCGGGAAATCGGTTCTGGTGGCCGGGCTAGCCCGTGCTTATTGGCGCCGCGGCCTGCGCGTTGCCCCCTTCAAACCGCAGAACATGTCCAACAATGCAGCGGTTACAGAAAACGGCGGCGAGATTGGACGGGCGCAAGCGCTACAGGCCCGCGCTGCCAACCGCCCTACGCACACCGATATGAATCCGATCCTGTTGAAGCCCGAGACGGACACCGGAGCTCAGATCATTGTACAAGGGCAGCGTGCCGGTACCATGAAGGCCGGAGACTATCGAAAAGACAAATCCAAACTACTTGGCGCTGCACTGCAGAGCTTTGACAGGCTTTGTAGTGACGCAGACCTTGTTCTGATCGAAGGGGCCGGCAGTCCTGCAGAGACCAATCTGCGCAACGGGGACATCGCCAATATGGGGTTCGCTTGCGCGGCCGGAGTACCTGTCGTTCTGGTTGGAGATATTCACCGAGGCGGCGTCATCGCCCAGATCGTGGGTACTCAGGCAGTTCTGGAGCAGAATGATCTTTCGATGATCCGCGGCTTTGCCATCAATCGGTTCAAAGGTGATGTAAGTCTTTTTGACGAAGGCCGGGATGATATCGCGACACGAACTGGTTGGGCGTGTCTGGGCGTTGTTCCGTGGTTCCATGACGCCTGGAAACTGCCCGCAGAAGACATGATGGACATCCGTTCTCACACAGGCGGAAAATGCAAGGTAGTCGTTCCTCAACTGGAGCGCATGGCCAATTTTGATGATCTTGATCCTCTGTCAGCCGAGCCAGACATTAGTGTTGAAATTGTGCCCGCAGGCCGTGCACTGCCCGGTGACGCCAATCTGGTGCTGCTACCTGGCAGTAAATCCACGATTGGGGATTTGGCTTACTTCCGAAAACAGGGTTGGGACATCGACCTGTATGCGCATGTGCGCCGCGGTGGCCACGTGTTGGGCCTGTGCGGCGGTTATCAGAGCTGGGTAAGACGATCTCGGACCCGGATGGCGTAGATGGACGTCCGGGTACCGTTGATGGTCTTGGTTTACTGGATGTCAGCACCGTCATGGCCGGGCAGAAACGCGTAACATTAACCAAGGCCAAAGCATTGGAAGGCGGAGCGTCGGTCAGTGGCTACGAAATTCATATGGGCCGGACCGAAGGCCCAGACTGCACACGCGCATGGTTGGAGATTGATGGCAGGCCCGAAGGTGCAGCCAGCGCGAATGGACGCATTCGCGGCAGCTACCTGCACGGAATATTCTCATCGGATTCTTTCCGCGCCAGCTATCTGAAGCAACTGGGAGTGAGTTCAAACATCGCCTATGAAGACGGGGTTGATCAAACGCTTGATGACCTTGCTGACCATCTCGAGACGCATATGGACCTGGATTTGTTGCTTTCTTTGGCCGAGACACCTCAGCGCAGCTAGCGGTTACTCCAGATCCTGCTCGGCCAGAGCACGGTTGATTTCGCGCCTTACCATTTTGCGAACGTTACGCGTGATACGTTCACCCAACGCGCCCTGCAATTCCTGCCGGACGACTTGCGCGACTAAATCCTGCAGAGCTGCCTCGTCAATAAGCCGAGCATCAATCTCTGAAACTTCATCCACTTCTTCTGCAACCGGCTGAACATTCCAGCTTGGATCTCGGATAAATGTGACCGGTACATCAACTTCTTCCGTCACAAATTCTGGGTCTTCAGCTGCGTCCAGCTCTTCGGCGGCATCATCTTCGTCTTCAAAGGACTCGGAAGATTCGACCTCTTCGCTCCAATTCATGGATGTCGTACGTGTTCCGGAATAAGCGTCATCGCTTTCGCCATCCGGCTCCCACTGATCTTCGGTGCGGGCGATCGCAGCTTCCAACGCTTCGATCTTGGCACTCAGGCTGTCTGCAAGATCAGCAGATTCTCCATTAGCTTCGGTCGATTGATCCGGAGCAGGCTGAGCATTCTTAAGGCTCTCGGAGACTTCGGCGCCCTCGCCTGGCTGTACGATGTCACAGGGCCGTAGTCTCATCGGTTGTGAAAGATCATTGGCAGGCTGAAGCTTAGCCTCATCCGTTTGCATTATCGCATCGGCCGAATATTCAGCCTCAAGCTTCAGCGGAGCCTCTGCGCTTGCAACCTTTGGATGATCGCCAACTCGCAGGGCATCGGTCAAAACCAAACGCCCGGGTTTGCGTGGAGCCGAAGCCTTAACCAGATCGGGAACCTTTCGGCCCTCTTCGCTGACCAGACGTTTGACCGAGGACAGGACGTCCTCGACCCCTGCTTTTATCGTGTTATCTGACATTGTTCTCTACCGCTCTAGCCCTTGGACCAAGTGTAGCCAAACAATTCTGACCTCACAACAGGTAGTAACGCCGCTTATTCGCGACGCAATGCTTTGAGGACACGATCCAGATCACGGCTTTGCTTGCTGACCTGTGCTGGAGCTTTCTTGACCAGATTATAGTAGAGGGTCGGATCATAGATTTGAACCGCCAGCCCCAGACGCTCTGCAGTCAGAAGCCCCTGCGCCTGCAACAGCTGATAAGCAGCCAGCGAACGCTCGGTACGGGACGCAACCTGTGCGAGCTGAGCGTCCAGCAAATCCTGCTGCGCAGTCAGTACGTCCAGCGTGGTCCGTGCACCCAAGGTTGCTTCTTCCCGAATCCCGTCAAAAGCGACCTGCGAGGCACGCACTCGTTCGTTCGAAGCAGTCAGGCTTGCAGTCGCCGTTTCAAAACGCACATAGGCATCCGTCACGCCCTGTGTGATGTTTTTCTGAACATTCAACAGATTGGCCCGTGATGCATCACGCGTAGCCATGGCACGCCGAACAGCCGCGGCCAGACGTCCACCAGCGTAGATAGGCTGGTTGAAGGTCAGCGAGACAGTTGCGTCATTGATGTAATCGTCACTGTCATAGGTTTCGGTAATACCCGCATCAGCGTTCAGGCTGACATTCGGCCCCAACCCTGCGCGCTGTTGCTGAACGATCAAATCCAGCGCACGGACCTGATGTTGGGCGGACAGAATGGAAGGATGGTTGCGCTGCGCCAGATTCTGAGCCTCGGCCGCTGAGCGCGGCAGGTTTGGCAGGCTGGGCTGACCAGCCGTGCGACCAGGAAGTTTGCCAACCGCATTCACATACTCTGCCTGTGCGGTACTGAGCGCACCCTTGGCATCAGCCAGATCGGCACGCGAGCTGGCCAGCTGCGATTCTGACAGTGCAACGTCAGTACGCGTAACCTCACCAACCTCAAAACGATCCTGAGTGGCGCGCAATTCTTCGCTGGACAGATCGACGTTATTTTGACGGATCTGGACAGTTTCTTCTTCAAGCAAAACCCGCAAGTAAGCGGTCGCAGCGCGGAAAAGAACCTGCTGCTCAATATCGATCAGAGACTGGCGGGTCGACAGAACCGTTTCCTGTGCCGACTGTTTGCCCAAAACGGATGCGCCGCCATCATAGATCAGCTGGCTAAGCGTCAATCCGGAAAAGAAGTTTGATGGCTCAGTCGTGGTTACCACGGTACCAACACGGCGTTTCGTGTAATCCCGGCTGACACGAACCGTCCAGTTGATGATTGGACGCAATGCCGATAGTGCGATTGCGACATCTTCATCCGCTGCACGCAGCAAAGCACGGTTTTGCTCCAGCAGGCCACTAGTGTTGTAAGCCCCAATAAACGCATCTGTCAGATTGTCGGCCCAAACCGATCGCACCGGCATTGCGCTAAGAGCAAGACCAGCTGTCAATGCGAGAGCCTTGACCAGCTTACCTCTAGCCATTCCACGCATACCCAATTCCTCTCAAATCAAAATAACCCTGCCTCGCAGGTAGTTTGCGCCTTTGTTTTCAACTAATCAAGGCAGCAGAAAAATCTGCTGAATGACTATAGCGAAAATGCACTCTCGGCGGAAAATGCCGGTAGTACCGGCGCACTTGCATTGAAGGCGTCTCGCCAGGTTACCCGGTCAGCTGTCTTCCGACCAATCCTCACGGTACCTAACTGGCCTTCCATGAACACGCATGCGATGCGGCCATTATCCTTCAGCTGATCAAGCAGCGCATCTGGCAAGCGCTCGACACCGCCCTGAATGATAATGACATCATATGGCCCGTGTTCTGCAGCTCCCTGCTCGAGCGGGCCGGTATGAATAATCGCATTGTCAGCTTCAGCTTCCATCAGGTTGCTTTGCGCTTCCGTGGCGCGGGTTTCATCCTCTTCGACACCAACAACCAGTTGAGCCATCCGGGCCGCGACGGCAGTTGAATATCCAAGCGCAGGGGCGATATCCAACACCACCTCATCGTTGGAAATGTTCAGCGCGTCCAGCATTTTGGCCAGGGTACGCGGTTCCAGCAGACAACTCCCATCGCCCAGTTCAATCAAATCGCCGACATAAGCCGCTTCCCGATGTGAGCCCGGAACGAACTTCTCACGCTCAACAGCCAGCATCGCATCGATAATGGGAAACTTTGTAACATCCGAAGGTCGAATCTGTGTATCAACCATTGTAAGACGTCGGGCTGCGAAATCTGTCATGTGATCGCTCATTCTTTTTCCCTGATTGATCGGCTTGTGCCACATTCGTCACCCTCCGGCAACGTCTCAAGTACTGAAATTTCAAAAGCAACTTTCAACGGCCGACGCTGCTCCCGGCCCCGAATTTGCCAAACGTCCGTCTATTTTGCGCCGACCCACTGGACGTCTGTATCGAAAGCTGTTAGAACGCCTGTCACACCACGGCAAGTATTTGATTTTACTTGAAAAGGCGAGTTGGCGGAGTGGTGACGCAGCGGATTGCAAATCCGTGTACACCGGTTCGATTCCGGTACTCGCCTCCACTTAACCTCAAGAAACTCAACGCATTAGCATGGGTGTTTCGGCTACTTGATTTGAGCTTCCCTTTTTGGTTGCGAGCTACAGGTGGTTCCAGAGTGATTCAAGCCGCATCGCTTTCATTTTGTCTTCGGCAAGCACTCTATGTTCGAACTTGAATGCGTTAGAGGAAATCGTGCGCTTTAGATATGGTAAGCCAGAATTCTTGGCGCCTGCAGTAATTTAAGTGCTCGCCCTAATGGAAATCCCGACTTGGGAAGAGACGCTTGGCCTGTTCACGCGGGTGACGTGCCCGCGGTGGCGCACGATTGGCACGCGGCGCATCATCGGCATGAGGTTGAGTTATACCAATCGCATCGTCCATCGGATGCCCCAGTTCTGACAGCTTGTGCGACATGTCCCTGATATCCTGCGCGATCAGGTGTACAACAATGCCTTCACGCTGCAGATATCCGGTCACCTGCAAAAGCCGTCCCCCCATAACGATGCGGCGAAACTGCTCATACACCTTGGGCCAGACCACCACATTGCTGACGCCGGTTTCATCCTCAAGTGTCAGAAAGATCACGCCCGAGGCCGTACCGGGTCGCTGGCGGGTGATGACCAGTCCGCACACGCTATAACGCCCGAGCGGAATCTTGTGCAGAGAGTTGTGGGCGATAAGCCCCGGCAGGGATGGACGCAGAAGTTCCATTGGATGCGCTCGCAGAGTCAGTCGAGTCGAGACGTAATCTTCGACGACCTCTTCCCCCAAATGCATCATCGGTAAATTCACCTCAGCTTCTGCGATACTTTCTCCGTCAATCGGGTCGTTAAACAGTGGCAGTGGTTTCTGGCTCCGGATGGATTTGACATGCCAGAGCGCCTCGCGCCTGGTCAGACCCATATCAGCGAACGTATCGGCTTCGGCCAAGCGCGCCAGAGTCGCAGGGATCAGCCCTGCCCGCAGCCAGAGGCTTTGCGGATCGTGGTATCCGTTGCCCCGGGCTGCCACGATCCAGCCTGCCTCCTCTTCTTTGAACCCTTTGATCTGGCGGAACCCCAACCGCAACGCCAACCCTCCATCCGCACGACGCTCCAAAATGTTGTCCCACTGACTGCTGTTGACGCAGATCGGGCGCACTTCGACCCCATGTTCGCGCGCATCCCGCACAATCTGGGCCGGCGCATAAAACCCCATCGGTTGGGAGTTCAGCAGAGCACAGGCAAATACCGCAGGATGGTGACATTTCAGCCAGGCCGAAACATAAGCAAGCATTGCAAAGGCAGCGGCATGGCTTTCCGGAAAACCATAATCGGCAAAGCCTTCAATCTGTGAAAAACAGCGCTCGGCAAAATCCATATCGTAGCCGTTGGCAAGCATTCCTGCGATGAACTTATCCCGAAACGTACCTATGGTTCCCATTCTGCGAAAAGAGGCGAGAGACCGGCGCAGACGGTCTGCTTCCTCTGGCGTAAATCCTGCGGCAACCACTGCGATCTGCATCGCCTGTTCCTGAAACAACGGAACACCAAGAGTTTTTGCCATAACCTCCCGCAGTTCTTCCGAGGGATAGCTGACCTCTTCCAATCCCTGGCGACGCTTGATGTAGGGCTGCACCATCCCCCCCTGAATCGGGCCGGGTCGAACGATAGCGACTTCAATCACCAGATCGTAAAAGATACGTGGGCGCATTCGGGGCAGAAAATTCATCTGCGCCCGGCTTTCCACCTGAAACACACCGATGGCATCAGCCCGACAAAGCATGTCATAGGTGGCTTCATCCCCTTGTGGAACCGAAGCGATGGTAAGTGATTGCCCCTCGTGCTGCTGCAGCAGACCGAATGCCTTCCTCACGCAACTGAGCATTCCCAGGCCGAGCACATCGACCTTGAGGATGCCAAGCGCGTCGATGTCATCCTTGTCCCATTCGATGACCGTACGGTCCTCCATCGCCGCGTTCTCGATGGGGCACATCTCGTCCAACCGTCCCTTGGTGATAACAAAACCGCCGACATGCTGTGACAGGTGACGGGGGAACCCGATGACTTCACCGATCAGGCGAATGGTTTGCATCAGGCGCCGGTCACCGGGATCAAGGCCCAGTTCGCGTATCCGTTCGGGATCGACCCCGCCATTGGTCATGCCCCAGATCTGGCCAGACAAACCAGCCGTCACGTCCTGAGACAACCCCATCACCTTGCCCACTTCGCGAATGGCTGCCCGGGAACGGAAATGGATGACCGTGGCACACAACCCCGCCCGGTGGCGGCCATATTTTTCATATATCCACTGGATCACCTCTTCGCGCCGTTCATGTTCAAAATCCACGTCGATATCCGGCGGCTCTCCCCGGTATTTTGACACAAAGCGTTCAAACACCATGGTGATCTGATCGGGGCTGACATCAGTGATACCCAAGAGGTAACAGAGGATCGAATTTGCGGCGGAGCCTCTCCCCTGACACAGGATGCCCTCTGATCGGGCGAACTGTACAATGTCATGCACGGTCAGGAAGTAAGCCGGAAAGCCCAGATCGCGGACCAGTTCCAGCTCCTTTTTCATGAGGTTCAGGGCCTTATCCGGCGCGCCACCGGGATAGCGCCGTTTCAACCCATCATGAGCCAGCCGTTCCAGCCGCTCCTGTGGCTCCTCGCCCAGACCGATTTCGTCAGGATATTCATAGGACAATTCACCCAGATCAAAACTGCACTTGTCGGCGATCTCCAGCGTGCGACGCAGGGTACCGGGATGGTCGCGAAAAAGGCGCGCCATATCAGCTGCCCCTTTCAGCCGCCGTTCGGCGTTAGGCAGGGCACGTGTGCCTATATCGTCAATGGTGATGCCTTCGCGCATACAGGTCAGAACATCTGCCAGTTGCTTGCGGCTGGCATGGTGCATAAGCACATCGCCCACCGCGACCATGGGGGCCGAGGTCCGCTGAGCCAGCCGCGCACAAGCAGCAATATAGGCCTGATCACTGCCGTCATAACATGGTGCCGCCCCCAGAAAGACGTGGTTGGGAAACCGTCGTCGTACTTTTTGGATGTCCCGGGTGGCATCCATTAACTCACCTTGCGGCAAAGCAATCAGGATCATGCCCTTGCAGGCCTCAAGCATATCCCTGAGATCCAGATGACACTCCCCTTTTTGGGCGCGCCGTTTGCCCAATGTCAGCAGACGGGTCAGTCGTTGATACGCTGCCCGATCACGCGGCAGCGCCACCCAATCGACCGAACTATCCTGCAAAACCAGACGGCAACCGACAATCAGTCGCGGCACATGAACCGTCCCAGGATTGGCAATGGGCTGCGGATTGCCGACCTCCTGTCTTGAACAGGAATCGACCCGGTGTTGGGACCGGATTTTGATCGCTTCTTCCGCCTCACGCTTCAGTTCTTTCAGAGCAGTCCAGGCCCGCACTACGCCAGCCAGAGAATTCCGGTCGGTGATAGCGAGTGCAGCCAAACCCAGCGTCGCAGCGCGCGTAACCAGTTCTTCGGGGTGCGAAGCACCGGTCAAAAAGGTGAAGTTGGTCGTCACGCAAAGTTCGGCATATCCCAAACGATCCGTGTGAGGACTGAGCATGTCCTGATGAGATACCTCAACCGGGCGATGTGTGCGGTTCGCCTCGGTCATGCGAACTCTCCCTGCACAAACCAGCCCGGATTTTGCGGGGTATAAAACAGCCAGAGCCGCCATCCCTGCCGTGTCTGAACCCGCCAGTAATCACGAACTCCCGAACGCCAGTTCTCATCCTCCAGCCACCATTCAGGGGCGATGCGTTCCGGTCCCGTGGCACGCTCGATTGAAAGCGCCATACGCCGCCAGCGAAACCTCTGCGGCGGACGTGATCCCGCCCCGGAAATCGGCTCGGGCGGGAAAAGACGCAAAGGCCGCGGACGCAAAGCCACCCATGCGCCGCCCGGCTCAGAATAGGCTGCCGGGGCCAGAATGGAGCTGCGCTCGGGTATATGACTGTCCGCAGGCAGGTACCGGTGAACGTTCTCCAGCCCGATGCGGTTTCCGATCCGGGTAATCAGATCATACACCTGATCCACACGCCCCGCTGAGACGTGGCTGATCTGCTGTACCGGCTGCGCCTCGACCTGTGTGGCCTCAATCCGCATCCGGTCGATACCAAAACCGGCATCGACCTCTCCAATCCCGCGTTCAAAAAGTGGGAGTATCCGGTTCGGATCACGCAACGGTCGGGCCAGACGCAATTCGACTGTCTGGCTGTCGTGATCCACACGATCAAGTGTCAGGCAAAGCCGACGCGCGCCGACCTCCTGTGCCTTAAGCTTCGCACAGAGCTGTTCCAGCAGCCGCTCGACCCCCGCCCTGACATCCGACACCAGCCCAATCGGTTCCGGCAAGGTCAGACGCACGCCATATCGTGGTGGATCAGCCAATGGCGAAATCTCTTCAGGCTGCGCCCCAAGCGCCTGATCCAGACGCATCAGCAGTTCCGGCCCCAAACGCCGGGCCAGCGGCGCACGTGATGTTGCTGCAAGATCCGAAATCCTGCGCAGTCCCAGCCGTTGCAAAGCAACCGACGTATCCTCCTGCAGCCGCAATGCCGCTACAGGCAACGCCCCTATCGCATTCAGGGTATCACCCCGGGCGGCCACGCCCTCTTGGTAATGTGCCAATGCCCAAGCCGCGCCACGCGTATCGGCCAGTCCGATCCGCACCGACAGCCCGACCCGTGCCAGTCGCCTGCGCATATCCGCCAGCATCATGGGTTCCCCGCCAAACAGATGCGCGGAACCGGTCACATCCAGAACCAGCCCATCCCGCCCCTCCAGCCCCACCCAGGGGCAATAGCGCGTCGCCCAGCGCCGCAGGATATGCAGGAACTGCACATCGCCCTGCAGATCGGCAGGCTGGCTTTGCAAGTCAGGACAAAACGCACGGGCATCCGCATAAGGCATGCCGCTGTGCAGGCCCTGACGCTCGGCTTCGCCATTCAGACAATAGATGCGGTTGGCATTGTTCTGCTTGAGGGTAAGGGCGAACGGCCCCTGAACCGGATTCGCCCTGAGAACCCGGTCGCTGGACAACCGGAAGAACCATAGCGAAGCAACGCGTTTTTGCACCCCTCTGAGCATGCCCAACACCAAATGTTCTGTATTTGTTCTAAATAATCTTTCACCTTTACCATGTCGAGTCATATGGGTGAAATACCCAGCTAAATGACCAAGGGTTCCGGCTGAACCAATGACCGTCAGAATTGAGGTGCGACATGGACTACTCCCGCCATACCAATGGCAGACACGACGAAATTATCGAGTTTTTCGGAGCTGTTTTCGCAGCCTCCGAAGGTGATGAGGAAGGTCAACTGATCGCAGGGCTGGTGAAAGACATTCTGGCAAAGACCAAACCTGGTGACATGTATGTCTTCACTGCCACAAATGGTGGCACTCTTACTGGGTGCATAATTTTTACCCGCCTCGAGTATGAGCAGGATGACCGCACCGTATTCATGTTGTCCCCTGTGGCCGTTGCAACAGACCAGCAAGGGAAAGGCGTTGGACAAAAGCTCCTGACGTTCGGGCTGAGCGATCTGCGCGGGCGCGGCGTTGATGTGGTGATCACCTATGGCGATCCGAACTACTATTCCAAAGTTGGTTTTGAACAGATTACCGAGCAGCAAGCCCAGCCACCCATGAAGCTTCAATATCCCCAAGGGTGGCTGGCACAGTCTCTTTCGGATCAGGACCTTGCGCCTTTGAAAGGGCCATCACAGTGCGCCGAAGCGTTCAAAAACACGGCTTATTGGTAGAACCCTCTCAACTATCATCCGATCACTAAATCGTAAGGCCGAAGCGCCCAGACCTATGTTGATCTATGCGCTCTAGCGCCCCTGGGGGACCACCTCGTACCCCGGTTCTTCCGGCTCATCATCCAGCATTTCGGTCGGGAAACCCGGTGCACGAATATCCAGTCCGGTGGCATCTTCCAGTCGTCTGATGATATTGGGCGACAGCTCGCGGTCACCATACCGGGCAATTCCGTCCTCGAAAATCTTGATCATCACCGGGTTCATCTCCAACGGCACCCCGGCACGATCTGCGACCTCCTGAAACAGCCCGATATCCTTTTTCACAAGATCCATTGTAAACGAGATATCACGTGATCCATTCAGGATGACCTGACTTTCGGTTTCATGCACAAATGAGGTTCCTGATGAGATCTTGATCGCTTCATAGGTCGTATTCAGATCCATCCCTGCAGCCTTGGCAGTGACCAGGGCTTCGGCACAGGTGATCAGGTTGGCGGTGGCCAGATAGTTGGTCAGCACCTTCAGAACCGAAGCAGATCCCAGCTCACCTGTATGCAGAATGCGGCGCCCCATGGTCGTCAGAAAGGGCAAAATCCGTTCAAATGTTGCGCGGTCACATCCGGCAAAAATCGAAATATTGCCCGTAGCTGCGCGATGGCATCCCCCGGAAACAGGGCAATCTACTGCGGCGCCACCGCGTTCGATCACCATGGCACCCAACCGTTTCACCTCGGCCTCATCTGTGGTGGACATCTCCATCCAGATCTTGCCCGGACCAACCTCTGGCAGCATTTCCTGCATCACGGCATCCGATGCCGCAGGGGATGGCAAGCAGGTGATAACCGCATCACAATCCCGCATCAGTTGCGTCGGACCTTCAGCAGCCTTGGCACCCTGCGCAACAAATTCAGCAACCAGATCCGGGTTCAGATCATGAACTGTCAAATCAACCCCGTTGCGCAGCAACGAACCCGAGAGCTTACCCCCCACATTCCCCAGACCGATAAATCCAACCTTCATTGCGAATCCTCCCTATGGGCTATGCCCGAACCGTTTTCACGCGGAGTATCCTCCTTGATAACCTGCAAATGAAACGAATAATAATCGAGCTTATGGGCAAAAATTTTTGGTGATAAATGGATCGTCTACCAAACCCCTCTTGGCTGCGTAGTTTCGAAGCTGCCGCTCGGCATCTGAATTTCACTGCAACCGCGCAAGAGCTGGGTCTGACACAAACCGCAGTATCCCTGCATATCCGTTCATTGGAAGCCGAGTTGGGCCAACCTCTTTTCACTCGGCAGGCAAGACGACTGGAATTGACCGAGCTTGGCCAATCCTATGCTTTGACCGTTCGGCGCGCTCTGTCTGACATAACCCTTTCGACCAACAGTTTGTTTGGCCCAGCGTCTCAGCAGACGCTGACCATTCGCGCGGCAATTTCAACCATGACTTATTGGCTGGCTGCCGAACTACCTGAATTCGCCAGCCAACATCCCGACATCCCTGTGCGATTGGTGACTCACATCTGGAATGACACCATGGGTTCCAGCGATGTGGATATCGATATTCGTCTGGGCTATGGCGACTGGCCGGGGCTCAGGGCAGAGAAACTTTCGGATGAATTCCTTGTTCCGGTTTGCAGATCCGGCACCACAGCGCCAAGCAAGGCAGAGTTCCGTGAAAGTCCTCTGATCCATATCCTTGGGTATGAAGACAACTGGGCGCGATACTTTGAAGCGCATGGCATTCACCAGCCCGAACTTCAGTCGCAATATTCGGCAGATACCACGGTCACCGCGTTGCAACTTGTGATGGCGGGAGCAGGCTACGCCACAATCCTTGAACGCTTTGCCCGGAATGCGATTGCGCAGGGTGCGCCCCTGCAGATCGCCGGACCACCGATTCCCTTTGCTCAGTCCCATTACCTGATCCGCTCAGACGGCGCGACCCGCCCGACGGCCTCTGCCCGCCTCTTTGAGACCTGGTTGCAAGAACGGATCAAAGCGGATGCCGCTGACTGACCACTGCAAGTCGCTTTTCCATCTCGGTGATCTGAGAGCGCCTCCATTCGCTTGACAACGCCCCTTTGCTTGCCGCATGTCCCTTTCGTTGGTGTCTGTGCAAGCAGATGAAAAGGGAATGCATCAGCGGTATGGAATGCCGTCAAATGCAGCCGCCCCCGCGACCGTGACCGGAGAAGGTGCCCAAAGCCACTGGCCTGCAGGCCGGGAAGGCAGGACACCTGCCAGAGGATACCTCTGACATCCGCAAGCCGGGAGACCTGCCAACGCCCGAAGACCAGACCGGACGGGGTGTTCCGGTGTCGGGCCAAGGCCCGCGCATACCCCGTCCCCCGAAAACCGTGAAGGGGGGATGAGAGACGTGACCGAGACGACACCAGTTGAACTGCTGGTCTGCACCACCTGTCGGCGTGGCCTTCCTATCGAGGAAGATGACCAGCGCCCCGGCACATTATTGCATAAAGCGCTGACCGAGGCCGAGCTGCCAGATGGCATTGATCTTAAGGCCGTTGAATGCCTTTCGAACTGCGATCAGGGGTGTTCGATCGTACTGCGTGGCGGACCATCCCGCTGGACCTTTGTGTATGAGAACCTCAACGAAACCGACCACGTCGAGACCATCGTCGAAGGCGTCACCAAATATCTCGCCACCGAAGACGGCCTTGTGAAATGGCGCGAGCGCCCTGAACATTTCCGCAAAAACTGTGCGGCCCGCATTCCCCCGATTGGAGCCCTGAAATGAGCAACCTCGAAAAACTTCCCGTTACTGTAATCACCGGCTTTCTGGGCTCGGGCAAAACCACACTGGTCAAGCACCTGATGCAGAACCCGCAGGGCAAACGTCTGGCCGTTGTTGTCAATGAATTCGGTGACGTTGGCGTCGATGGCGACATCCTGAAATCCTGCGCCATTCCCGATTGCCCGGCGGAAAACATCATGGAACTGGCAAATGGCTGCATCTGCTGCACCGTGGCCGATGATTTCATCCCAACTATCGAAGCGCTGATGGCGCTGGAACCGCGTCCCGATCACATCCTGATTGAAACCTCCGGACTCGCGCTGCCCAAGCCGCTGCTGAAGGCATTCGACTGGCCGGATATCCGTTCCAAGATCACCGTTGACGGCGTGATCGCTCTGGCCGATGCCGAGGCCGTGGCCGCCGGTCGCTTTGCTCCGAATGTCGAAGCCGTGGATGCACAGCGCTTGGCTGACGACTCGATCGACCATGAAACGCCCCTGTCCGAGGTGTTTGAGGACCAGATCTCCTGCGCCGATATCATCCTGCTGACCAAGCCCGATCTGGCCGGTCCCGAGGGTGTTGCCAAGGCCAAAGAGATCATCGCAGCCGAGGCCCCTCGCCCGCTGCCTGTGGTAGAAGTCGCCGAAGGCGCAGTAGACGTACGCGTTGTTCTGGGCCTCGAAGCCGCTGCCGAGGATGACATGGACGCCCGCCCAAGCCATCACGACGGACACCACGATCACGAGCATGACGATTTCGAAAGCATCATTGTTGAGTTGCCGGAACAGACCGACCCGGCCCAACTAGTTGCCAATATCGAACGTTTAGCCAATGAGCTGAACATACTGCGGGTCAAAGGCTATGCCGCCGTTCAGGGCAAACCGATGCGTCTGCTGGTTCAGGCCGTTGGTGCCCGCGTGCGTCACCAGTACGACCGTCCATGGGAACCCGGCGAGGAGCGCCGCTCGCGTCTGGTCGTGATTGCCGAGCATGACGACATCAAAGAGGCTGCGATCCGCGATATCCTCGTAGGTGTAGCCGAGGCTGCCGAGTAAGCCATGCACGTCGTCTTCCGCGAAAGCCACGGGTTAGAAGAAACCGAGACCCCAACCGATCTGGGCCAGAGCCCGGCGGATCTGGTGGTGCTGTCCTTCTCAGACAGCGACCTTGGCGCTTTCGCGGCAGGCTGGCATCGCGGTGGCGGGGCCGAAGGGCGTATGCCGTCGATGCGGCTGGCCAATCTGACTGCGTTGAAGCACCCTCTGTCCGTCGACACCTATGTCGAACAGACACTTGAGGGGGCCAAGGGTATTCTGATCCGCCTGATCGGTGGTGTGCCCTACTGGTCCTACGGTCTGCAGCAGGTTTTGGCTTTGGCACAGACCAAAGGTATCGCGCTGGCGGTTCTGCCTGCCGACGGGCGCGAGGATACGCGGCTGGATGACTATTCCACCCTGCCCGTCTCAACCCTGAGACGGCTCGCCCATCTGTGTGACACCGGCGGAGAGGTCGCCGCGCAAGCTGCATTGGCGCAGATGGCGCTGGCGGCGGGGCTGTATGCGGGACCGGTGATGGGAGCCAAGACCCTGCCCGAATGCGGCGCATGGTGCCCGGATCGCGGCGTGATCCCGGTGGAGAAGGCATTTACAGGCGATGCGAAGCGTATCCTTGTCAGCTTCTACCGGGCTTACCTGACTTCTGCTGATACCGCTCCGGTCGCGGCTTTGATCCGCAGCCTGCGCGACCGTGGATACCAAGCCGTTGGTCTGTTCGCCCCATCTTTGAAAGCCCCCGCGGCAGCCGACTGGCTGCGCAAACAGGTCGTTGCCCTGAACCCATCTGCGATCATCAACGCCACCTCATTCTCGGGCAAAGGCGCGTCGGGGACATCCCCCTTGGACGCTGCTAATGTGCCAGTGTTTCAGGTTGCTCTGGCGACCTCGCGCCGCAAAGCATGGGCTGAGGCGGAACGCGGTCTTTCGCCTGCCGACCTCGCCATGCACGTGGTATTGCCCGAAGTGGATGGGCGTATCTCGGCCGGTATTGCCTCTTTCAAAGAGCCCGGCAAACGCGACCCCCACCTTGAGTATTCCCGCTTTGCCCACCGGGCCGAACCTGAACGGATCGAAGCAATCATCGACCGTGTGACCGGTTGGCTGAACCTGCACGACAAACCCAAAACGGATCAGGTGCCCGCTCTGGTGCTGTCCACATATCCCGGTAAGGACTGGCAGATGGCCCATGCGGTGGGCCTTGATGCACTGGCCTCGGCCGAGGCGATGCTGGCCGATCTGCAGGGTGAAGGCTATGACACTGCACCCGCAGAGCCGATTGCCGAAACTCTGCTGGGCGCCCGCATTTCGTGGCCGCTGCAGGATTACCTCACCGCACTTGCCCAGTTGCCAGAGCAATTACGTTCAGATCTGAAAACCGTCTGGGGCAACCCTGAAGATGACCCAGTATACACCGATGGCGCGTTTCACTTCACTGCCGTGCGCCGGGGCAAAGCGCTGGTCGCGCTTCAACCCGAACGCGGCACGCCTGAATTGCGCGATGACGATTACCATGACCTGTCGCGCACCCCGCGCCAAAGCTACGTCGCGTTCTATCTGTGGCTGCGCAAAAGCCTTGGTGCCGATGCGCTGATCCATATCGGCGCACATGGCACGCTGGAATGGCTGCCGGGCAAATCGGTGGCCCTTTCCGACGAGTGCTGGCCAGAAGTTCTGATCCGCGATCTTCCGGTGATCTATCCCTTCATCGTCAATGACCCCGGCGAGGCCGCGCAGGCCAAGCGCCGGATCGGGGCGGTCACGCTGGGCCATATCCCACCACCGATGAAGGAAAGTGGCACGCCGGATCGGATGGTTCGGCTTGAATCGCTGCTGGATGAGTTCTCGAACGCAGACGGGCTTGACCCTAAACGCCGAGACCGCTTGCAGGAAGATATCCGCGACGAAGCTCAGGCCATTGGGTTGGAAAGCGACCTTGGTCTGGATCAAGCTACCTGCACTGCCGAGGCAATCACCCGCATCGACCGTTTTGTCTGCGACATCAAGGAAAGCCAATTTGGCGACGGGCTGCATATCTTTGGCCGCGTACCAGAGGTGACGGGCAATTTCAACCCTGCCCCTTCGGCCCATGCCGAACGCAGTGCCCTGATCGATGCACTGGCCGGGAAACGAATCGAGGCCGGGCCGTCGGGCTCACCCTATCGCGGACGCTCGGATGTGCTGCCCACTGGGCGGAACCTATACACAACTGACCCGCGTTCGGTTCCGACCCGTGCCGCATACACCCAAGGCGTGAAACTGGCCGAGGAACTGGTGCGCCGGCATCTGCAGGAAGAAGGCGATTATCCCAAGGGGTTGATCGTCGACCTGTGGGGTTCTGCCACCATGCGGACTGCTGGCGAAGAATTCGCCATGGCCCTGCACCTGCTGGGCGTGAAACCGGTCTGGGACAAGGGATCCGAGCGGGTTTCCGGCATCGAGGTGCTGCCGATTACCGATCTCAGCCGCCCGCGTTTGGATGTCACTCTACGTGTGTCGGGCCTGTTCCGTGACGTGTTCCCAACGCTCTCGGCGCTTTATGGTCAGGCCGTTCGTGCCTTGTGCGAACGTGACGAAGCACACGACTGGAACCCCTATGCCGGGAAGGAGCCTGCGGCACGGGTCTATGGTCCTGCACCGGGCAGCTATGGCCTGAACATGACGCATCTGTCCGAAACTTACACTGATGAGGCGCGCGAACAGGCCGGGCAGGCCTGGCTGGACGCCAGTTCATTCGCGCTGGAAGGCGAGCATATCGCACAGGACAAGGACGGAATTACCCAGCGGGTCGCCAACGCTGACAGTTTCGTCCACCTGCAGGACCTGACTGAAACCGATCTTCTGTTGGCCAATGACTATGCCACCCATGAGGCCGGGTTTGCGGCTGCCAAGCAGATCACCGGTGGCACCGCGCAGCTGTATCATCTGGACAATACCAACCCGGAAAATCCACGTGCGCGCACTCTGCCCGAGGAAATCAGCCGTGTGGTCCATGCCCGTGCAGCAAATCCCGCCTGGATCGGAGGCATGCAAAGGCACGGGTTCCGTGGTGCTGCCGAGATTGCGGCCACTCTGGATCACATGGCCTCGTTCGCACATCTGTCGGGAACGGTCGCGCCGCATCTGTTCGACCTGTACCACGACGCTACTCTTGGCGACGCAGAGGTTGATGCCTTCCTGCAAGAGGCCAATCCTCAGGCGCATCAAGCTATGCAAGATCGGTTCCGTGCGCTGCTGGAGGCCGGGCTATGGAATACACGCCGGAACTCAATCCGCGCTGATCTGGAGGGGCTGGGATGAGCGCCCGCTCCTCAAAACCTGTAGTCCAGGGTTGGTGCCCCGGCGCACACCGACCGATGATGTCAGGTGACGGGCTGGTGGTGCGGGTGCGTCCCCGGCTGGCGCGGCTTAGTGCAGCTCAGACGCTGGGGCTTTGTGAATTGTCAGAGCGGTTCGGCAACGGCACCATCGACCTGACTAACCGCGCCAACCTGCAACTTCGGGGCGTCGCCGAGGCGGATCATCGATCACTGTTGGCCAAGCTGACAGCGCTGGACCTGCTGGATGCTGAGCCGGGAATTGAAGTGCGGCGCAACATTCTGGTCTCGCCGCTCTATCAAGCCGATGATCTGACCGCTCGATTGGCACACGAATTGATAGAAAGGCTAGGAGAACTCCCCGCCCTGCCCGCAAAGTTCGGCTTTGCCATCGATACAGTGCCCAAGCGACAGCTGGCCGGAGATTCGGCTGATATTCGACTGGAGCTTGGAGAGGCCGGATTGATCCTGCGCGCTGACGGTTGCGAAACGGGCCGTTCCGTGACCGAGGGTGAGGCAATAGACCGATTGATCGACCTCGCTGTGTGGTTCTCAGCGCATTTCACTCCCGAAACCCGCCGCATGGCACGCCTGATCTCATCCCGGCAGCTGCCGACTCAGTGGCTTGGTGATCATCCTTGCGCAATTGGTGAGCCGTTAGAGCCAGGCACATATCTACTTGGCCCCGTCTATGGCGCGCCGTTCGGCCAGTTGCCTGCGAAACAGCTGTCTGATCTGATCGGCAAATCTGGTGCGGTAGCCATGCGCGTTACACCTTGGCGTATGTTCCTGCTGGAAGATGGGGCGGCGATATCTGCACCCGACTTCGTTACAGACGGCACTGACCCGCTGATGACTACCGACGCCTGCCCCGGCGCGCCACTCTGCCCACAGGCGGAAGTTGAGACCAGGGGCATCGCACGCGAGCTGGCGCAGCGCGTCAGTGGCAGCCTGCATGTCTCGGGCTGCACGAAAGGATGTGCCCGTATGGGATCTGCGGATATCACACTGGTTGGTAGCGCAGGACGATTTGATCTTGTCAAACAGGGCCGCGCGGGGGATGAGCCCATCCAGCGCGGGCTAACCCCCGAAACACTTATGACCATGGACCTGACCTGATGCCCTATGAATACGAAACCGATGGCGCGGCGATCTACAAAGAGAGCTTTGCCACCATCCGGTCCGAAGCCGATCTGGCCCGGTTTGACGCCGACGAGGAGCAGGTTGCCGTTCGCATGATCCACGCGGCCGGCATGGTCGGGTTGGAAGAATTCGTGCATTTTTCTCCTGACTTCGTCTCGACTGCCCGCACCGCGCTGGAAAACGGTGCGCCGATCCTGTGCGACGCCCGTATGGTCAGCGAAGGCGTGACACGGTTCCGACTGCCCGCCGACAACGAAGTTGTCTGCACTCTGCATGATGAACGTGTGCGTCCGCTGGCTGCTGAGATGAACAACACCCGCTCGGCTGCCGCGCTGGAGCTTTGGCGTCCAAAACTGGAAGGTGCGCTGGTCGCGATCGGCAACGCGCCAACCGCGTTGTTTCATCTTCTGAACATGCTTGAAGACCCTGACTGCCCTCGCCCGGCGGCCATCATCGGTTGTCCGGTGGGATTTGTCGGCGCAGTAGAATCCAAAGACGCCCTGTGGGAAGCACAACCTGTTCCCTCGTGCATCGTCAAAGGCCGGTTGGGAGGCAGCGCCATCACCGTTGCAGCAGTCAACGCCATCGCGAGCCGCGCCGAATGAGCGTGGGCAAGATATACGGCGTGGGTCTCGGCCCCGGCGATCCGGACCTGATGAGTGTCCGAGCCGATCGACTGTTGCGAAATGCTAAACATGTGGCGTTCTTTCGCAAACCGGGCCGCAGCGGTCAGGCACGCAATATCGTAAACGGGATGATCCCCGGTGATGCGAATGAATTTCCTATGGAATATCCGGTCACGACCGAGATCCCTCTGTCTGATCCTCGCTATAATGAACTGCTTGCCGAGTTTTACGAAGCGTGCACTGCGCATCTGAAAGCTCTGTCTGATCAGGGTGAAGATGTCGTTGTTCTGTGCGAAGGCGACCCATTCTTCTACGGCTCGTTCATGCATCTTTATTCCCGTCTGCGCGAACAAGCTCCGGTCGAGGTCGTTCCTGCAATCACCGGCATGTCGGGTGCATGGACTGCAACCGGAGATCCAATCACCTGGGGCGATGATGTTCTGACCGTTCTGGTTGGCACGCTGCCCGAGGAAGAGCTGACCAGACGTATGGCGCAGACAGACGCGCTGGTGGTGATGAAGATCGGCCGTAATATCGACAAGGTGAAACGGTCATTGCAGGCCTCTGGTTTGTACGACCGTGCCTGGATCGTTGAGTATGCCCAGATGCCAAACCAAAGGGTTTGCAAGCTTTCGGAGAATTGCGAAGGGCTTACGCCCTATTTCTCGATCATCATCGTACATGGGCAGGGACGACGGCCATGAGCGGATGGGTCAAGATTGCAGGCCTTGGTCCGGGTGACGAAGCACTTGTGACGCCAGAGGTTACTGCGGCGCTCGCCGACGCTACGGATGTGGTTGGTTATATTCCATACGTTGCACGTGTGGCAGAACGCGAAGGACTAACCCTGCACGCAAGTGACAACCGGGTCGAGATTGACCGGTCTCAGCACGCTTTGCAAATGGCTGCGGAAGGTAAGCGCGTCGTCGTGGTCTCCTCGGGGGATCCGGGTGTTTTTGCGATGGCAGCGGCGGTATTCGAAGCGCTGGAGAATGGTCCGGACGAATGGCGCAACATCCAAGTTGATGTCCTTCCCGGCATTACCGCAATGCTTGCAGCCTCAGCCCGGGCCGGTGCTCCGATGGGTCATGATTTCTGCGCGATCAATCTGAGTGACAACCTCAAACCGTGGTCACTGATCGAAAAGCGTCTGCGCCTTGCAGCGCAGGCCGATTTCTCGATGGCGTTCTACAACCCGCGCTCGAAGTCCCGCCCAGAGGGTTTTGTAAAGACACTGGAAATCCTGCGTGAAGAATGCGAACCGGAACGCCTGATCCTGTTTGCGCGCGCCGTCTCTCGTGCCGATGAGGCAATCCGTATCTCGACATTGGCCGACGCAACACCTGACATGGCTGACATGCAGACCGTAGTGATTGTCGGTTCCTCCCGCACCCGTGTCATCGAAAGGGATGGCACCCCGATCGTCTACACCCCGAGGTTCACCCCGGAATGAGACAACCAGTCCAGAACCTGTGCGACACTCGACAATTCCGTCCGCTGCGGCAGGGCGGGACGGTCGATCATAAGCACCGGCACGCCCAGCGCTCGCGCGGCATCCAGCTTGGCGCGCGCACCGGTGCCGCCTGCGTTCTTGGACACAACCAGCTCAGTTCCGTGCCGCTTCATCAGCGCAAGATCATCGTCCAGCGAAAATGGTCCACGCGATACCACGACCTCGCAATTCGGCAGCGGCAATTCATTCGGTTCATCAACCAACCGCAGCAGGTAATGATGCTGAGGTTGGGCGGCAAAGTCCTCAAGGTGCATGCGACCAACAGCCAAAAACACGCGTTTGTCAGCTCCGTTCAGTGCAGCGACTGCAGCATCGATACTGGCAACGCGCTGCCATTGGTCCCCCTCCTGCTCAACCCAGGCTGCACGCGTCAGGGCGGCCAGGCTCACACCAGCGTCACTGCAGGCCCTATAGGCGTTGTGGCTCATCTGGGCTGCAAAGGGATGCGTCGCGTCAACGACATGGCTGATCCCATGATCACGTATATAGCGCGCCAGCCCCTCGGCACCGCCAAATCCACCGACGCGGACCGGCAGGGGTTGCGGACGCGGATTGTCTACCCTGCCCGCATAAGAATAGGTTGCTGTGATACCTTTTTCAGCCACCGCCTTGGACAATGCATTGGCCTCGGTGGTGCCACCAAGGATCAGGAGGTGGGACATGACTGATACTCCCTGGCTGACCGTTCTGGGGTTGGGTGAAGATGGACTGGATGGCCTGTCGCCCGCAAGCCGTCAAGTGCTGGAACGCGCCGAAGTCATCATGGGCCCACCCCGGCATCTATCATTGATCCCTGAATCAAATGCTGAGCGCATCGAATGGCCGGTTCCGTTTTCTGACGGCCTGCCATTACTGAGCAAACAGAAGGGGCGCAGGACGGTCGTTTTGGCATCGGGCGATCCGTTTTGGTTCGGTGCAGGCTCAGTCATTGCGCGCCACTTCGAGCCGGGAGAATGGACGGCACTTCCTGGTCAATCGACCTTTTCACTGGCAGCCGCACGGCTTGGCTGGCCTTTGGAAGGCACGCTGACATTTGGATTGCATGCCGCCCCTCTGACCCGTTTACGACCCCATCTGGCCCCCGGTCTGCGTGCGATTATTTTGCTTCGCAACGGGGCTGCTGTTGCCGAGCTTGCGACATATCTGAACGAAACCGGATTTGCCGATACTTCGCTTCACGTAATGGAAGCGCTTGGCGGGCCGCGCGAGCGCTCTCAGAGCATTTCGCTGACCGAAGCTCTGCTCGGATCGTTTGAACATCCCGTCTGCGTTGGCCTTGAAGTTGCAGGCACCGGCCGTGCATTCCCGAAGGCTTCGGGAAAGCCGGATGATATCTTCGAAACCGACGGTCAGATCACCAAACGTCCAATACGCGCCCTGACCCTTTCGGCTTTGGCTCCACAACGGGGCGA
>NZ_SMMF01000963.1:441325-498977 GCF_009711355.1 Roseibium sp. RKSG952
TCGATTGAACCACGCGAAGACCGCGCCGAACGCATTCGCAGAAATGCCGATACGTTGGGTCAGGATCGTCTCAACGTCGTGCATGGTACTGCACCGGACGGACTGTCAGGGCTGCCGCTGCCCGATGTCGTTTTCATCGGCGGCGGTCTCAGCGAAGAACTGCTGGTCTGGTTGCAGTCCAACCTCTCTATAGGCACGCGGCTGGTCGCCAATGCGGTTACACTGGAAAGCGAGGCTTTGCTGGCCAAGTGGCACGACAAGCTTGGCGGTGAATTGCTGCGCATCGAACTGGCGCAGGCGTCAGCGCTTGGCCCCCGACGTGGTTGGAAATCAGCCTACCCGGTTGTGCAGTGGAGCGTGACGTTATGATCGTCGCAGGACTTGGGTTTTCCTCAAACGCCACTGCAGAGAGCCTACAGGCGGCATTCAACCTCGCAACTGCCGATCATGCTGTGGAAGCTCTCGCAACAGTCGCGGACAAAGAAGGGCACGAAGCACTGACTGCCTTTGCAGAATCGTCCGCCCTGCCCCTGCATTTCATAGCTGCTGCCGATCTGGCGGGTCAGCGCACTCTCACCTGCTCGAACCGCAGTCGTGCCACCTATGGCACTGGCAGCGTGGCCGAAGCATCCGCTCTTGCCGCAGCCGGACCCGGTGCGCGGCTACTCTCACCCAGACAGATTTCGGACGATCGCCTTGCAACATGCGCGATCGCTATCGGAGGACAGATATGACCATTCATTTCATCGGCGCCGGACCAGGTGCCGCCGACCTGCTGACCCTGCGCGGACGCGATATAATCGCATCCTGCCCGGTATGCCTCTATGCGGGCTCATTGGTGCCAGAGGAGATTCTGGGCCATTGCCCAGAAGGTGCAAAGATCGTGAACACCGCGCCAATGGATCTGGATCAGATCGTGGCCGAAATCAAAGCAGCTCACGAAGCCGGACAGGACGTGGCGAGGTTGCATTCAGGCGACCTGTCGGTCTGGTCGGCCATGGGTGAACAGATTCGTCGGCTCAAGGCCGAAGGCATTCCGGTTAGCGTAACACCCGGCGTGCCATCTTTTGCCGCCGCTGCCGCAGCTCTTGGAACCGAACTGACCCTTCCCGGGCTTGCTCAATCTGTCGTCCTGACCCGCACTCCCGGGCGTGCTTCGTCGATGCCCGAGGGTGAAACGCTGGAAAACTTTGCCCGCACCGGCGCAACATTGGCCATTCACTTGTCGATCGGCAATCTGGACAAGGTGATTTCAGATTTGGTGCCTGCCTATGGGGCTGACTGTCCAGTGGCCGTTGTCTATCGCGCCAGTTGGCCGGATGAGCAGATTATCCGCGCCACCCTGGCAACCCTGAAAGATGCGCTGGACGAGAGCATCTCTCGCACCGCATTGATCATGGTAGGCCCAGCACTGGCCGGTGAAGGTTTTGACGAAAGCTGTCTGTATTCCAAAACCTATGACCGCCGCTATCGCCCGCAGAGCGCGGAAAGCCCGTGGTCGAGCTGGAGCCATGGTGATGACTAATCCTCCCGGAATTCTGATTTCGGCACCATCCTCGGGCACCGGAAAAACCACAGTCATGCTGGGTCTTTTGCGCGCTCTGGCCGAAGATGGACTGACGGTACAACCGTTCAAAAGCGGCCCGGATTACATCGATCCCGTTTTTCACAGGGCGGCGGCTGGCCGGGACTCGTTCAACCTGGATAGCTGGGCGATGGGTGCGCCTTTGCTTAACGCGATCTCGGCGCAGTCAGAGGGCGCAGATATTGTCGTGGCCGAAGGTTCCATGGGACTGTTTGATGGGGTCGCCAAGCCCGGCGAACTGGGCCATGGGTCCAGTGCCGAAACGGCTCAGCGGATGGGCTGGCCCGTGGTTTTGGTGCTGGATGTAGGCGGACAGGCACAATCGGCTGCCGCCACGGCGCTAGGATTTCGGATGTACAATCCGGATCTGCCCTTCGCCGGGGTGATCCTAAACCGTTGCGCGAGCCCGCGGCATGAACGCCTGACACGTCTGGGTATGGAGCGTGCGGGTCTGCCGGTGTTGGGTGTGTTGCCGCGTCGGGGTGATCTAACTTTGCCAGAGCGGCACCTTGGATTAATACAAGCGGTCGAGCACCCTGATCTGGAAAGCGCGATTGCCGGATACGCGGCCTTTCTGCGTGAACATGTGGATCTTGATGCGATCAAGGAGGCTGCCTCCTTAGGCCCCAATGGGTCATCTCCGACCGCGCTGCCGCACCCCCCGGCCCAAAGGATTGCGCTGGCCAGGGACGAAGCATTTTCCTTTACCTATCCCCACCTTCTCAAAGGTTGGCGTGCTGCGGGTGCTGAAATCCTGCCATTCTCGCCGTTGGCCAATGAAGCTCCTGCCGACGATGCAGATCTTGTCTGGCTTCCAGGAGGTTATCCTGAATTGCATGCCGGCACTCTGGCAGCGGCTGACACATTCCAGACTCGTCTACGCAAGCACGCGGAAACCCGTCCAGTGCATGGTGAATGCGGTGGATACATGGCTTTGGGCGACGTGCTGATCGACAAGGAAGGTACGCCACACAAAATGGCGGGACTGCTCGGTCTTGTGACCTCTTATGAGAAGCGCAAGTTCAACCTCGGCTATCGCAAAGCCGAGTTGTTGGCAAAGATGCCCGGTTTCTCGGTTGGTACAGCGCTTCGCGGGCACGAGTTCCATTATTCGTCTATTGTCGAACAGCCCGATGCTCCTCTTGCGCGAGTCTTTGACGCAGAAGGTGCGGAAGGACCGCAGACAGGATCAGTTCGGGGCAACGTCACCGGCACATTCTTTCATCTGATTGCAGAGGCCTCAGCATGAGCGGTTTCGTTTCGTTCATTGGCTCAGGCCCTGGAGATCCGGAACTACTGACGCTCAAGGCCGTTGACCGGATGCAAAAGGCCGATGCGATTTTGTTCGACGATCTCAGTAGCGGACCTATCCTTACCCACGCCCGTGAGGACGCAGATTTGGTGGGTGTAGGAAAGCGTGCTGGTCGCCCCTCACCCAAGCAGGATCATGTGAGCCGTCTGCTGGTCGACTATGCACAAACCGGTGCACATGTCGTTCGCTTGAAATCAGGTGACGGAGGTATGTTCGGGCGGCTTGAAGAAGAACTGGTCGCGCTGAAGGCGGCGGGGATCGAGTATGAAATCATTCCCGGAATTCCATCTGCCGTCGCCGCCGCGGCAGCCGCAGGCATTCCGCTGACCCGCCGCCTGACAGCACGCCGTGTACAATTTGTCACCGGCCACGATGTCAGCGGCAAGCTGCCCGAAGATCTGAACCTGTCGGCGTTGGCGGATTCGGGGGCGACCTCAGTTGTTTTCATGGGCAAACGCACTTTCCCGCTGCTTGTCGAGGCGCTGCATGCACACGGTCTGCCCTTGGACACGCCCGCGCTGATGGCAGAATCTGTCTCGACACCCGATCAGTCGCTGCACCGCTCGACCATCGGAGCGTTGTCGGAACGGCTGCAGTCTGAAATCGGAACAGCCCCGGCACTGATACTCTATGGACCGCTGGCGGAGTTCGATGATGTATGAACTGAGCCTGATAGGGATCGGTACAGGCAATCCGGATCACGTGACATTTCAGGGTGCGGAGGCTATTCGTGTAGCTGATCTGATCCTGATCCCGCGCAAGGGTGAGAACAAGGCAGATCTTGCCGGCGTACGTGAGAAGATCATTTCTCAAGTCACTGAAGCGCCTCCGCAAATCGCCTATTTCGACATCCCCAAGCGTAGGGCCGATGATGGCTATCTGCGTGGGGTGGATGAATGGCATGATGCAATCGCACTGCGCTGGCAGGAAGCGATCGCATCCCATCCTGACGCACAAAACGTGGCCCTACTGATCTGGGGCGACCCCTCACTTTATGACAGTTCGCTGCGAATCGCTGCGCGCCTCTCACCGCAACCGATCAAACGGGTGATTCCCGGTATTACCGCCCTGCAGGCTCTGACCGCAGCACATGGGATTCCGATCAACGATATCGGCGCGCCTTATGTCGTTACAACCGGTCGCCGTATCCGGGACGAGGGTTGGCCTGAGGCTGCTTCAACCGTCGCAGTGATGCTGGACGGCGAATGTTCGTTCCAGAGCCTTGATATGGCAAATTATGACATCTGGTGGGGCGCTTACGTCGGTATGGAAGAAGAAATCCTGATCAGCGGAACCTTGTCCGAAGTTTGTGATGAGATTCTCTCAACTCGTGCACAGGCAAGGGCTGATCATGGCTGGATCATGGACATATACGTTCTGAAAAAGCGCGTGATTTGACCGAAAACGTCGCAAATGGCGATTGCGTAAACCTGCGCATCGCGGCTAAATGATCGGGTCTGGTCCTGCCGGAGAAATCCGGATGCTAAGAGGGAATGTGGTGCGACTTCGTCTGAGGTCAAAGCCAAAGCCGCCCCCGCGACTGTAAGCGGTGAGCCCCTGTTCAACCAGCCACTCCCGAATTCGGGGGGAAGGCGAACAGAGGCACCGACCCGCGAGCCAGGAGACCTGCCAGGCGAACGTAGAAACACCAGCCGTCGGGTGCGACGGCACTGGAGGACAAGAAATGACGACACAAACTCAAACAGCATCTGCTGCAAAGACAGGCTTTCTGCCGGTAATGTTCGCAGTGGTTCTGGGCTTGGGTATTATCACCCTGACCGGACATGTTCAGGCATCTGGCTTGCATGACGCTGCACATGACGTGCGCCACGCAACCGGTTTCCCCTGCCACTAAGCAGATGTTCAGTCGCATTCTGACCAGCGCGTTGTTCGCTGGTGCTGCAGCGGGGCTGATTGCCGCCTTGCTGCAGCTTGTATTTGTGCAACCCGTTCTGTTGCACGCCGAGCTCTACGAGTCCGGTGAGCTGGTGCATTTCGGCGGGGAAGCTATCACGGCCCATCCCGAGCTACCGGGCATGTTCTCAGAGCTTACACGCGACGCGCTGAGCGTCATCTTCACCATGCTCACCTATACTGGTTATGCACTGGTTCTGGTTGCCCTTATGTCAGTGGCCGAGGGTCAGGGACACAAGATCGATGGTCGCACAGGTGTTCTGTGGGGTCTGGCGGGCTTTATCGCGGTTCACTTTGCACCCGGCTTTAGCCTGGCACCCGAAGTACCCGGCGTTGCAGCTGCAGATGTCTACGCACGCCAAGTCTGGTGGTTCGCCACTGTCGCGGCTGCGGCGGTTGCCATGTGGCTGATTGCGTTTGGTGGCAACATCATCAGCTACGTGATTGCGGCAGCGTTGCTCGTTGCTCCACATCTGATCGGCGCACCCGAACCGGATGTCTTCACCGGACCGGTCCCAACCGAAATCGGCGCTCTGTTTGCCGCACGTGCTTTTGGCATCGGCCTTGTCGCATGGGTTCTGGTTGGCGCATTTGCCGGCTACTTCTGGCAAAGCGAAGGCAAACGCGCCGAAGCAGCAGCCTGATACCCCAACATGTCATCCCGCCGGGCCCTGCCCGGCGGGTTCTTTTTTGGCTCAAGGAATAGAAATGGCTCGCTCACTTGCCCTCTTTGCAATTGGTCTGGTCTTTGGCGGCGGCGCTGGTTTCGTTCTCGCCGCGGCCAATGGCGTCACATTTGACGGCCACGACCATGCGGACCCCAATCAGCATGGCGGTTCTCATGCCGAAGCCATGGCGCATGATCACTCGACCGCCATCAACCTGCCTGCCGGTCAGGATGCGCCCGGTCTGGAAATTGCGGTAACGCAGGACCCAATGGCCGGATGGAACCTGCATGTCATGCCTCGGAACTTTCGGTTTGCGCCCGAAAACGCCTCTGCTGCGGACAATCCCGGTGAAGGCCACGCACATGTCTACGTGAATGGCACGAAACTCGCCCGCCTTTATGGCAACTGGATGCACATCTCTGATCTGCCCAAGGGCGAGGTTGAGATTAAGGTATCGCTGAATGCCAACAGCCACAGCCCGCTGATGGTTGAAGACGTGCCGGTCAGTGCTTCGTTAACTGTACAGGTGGACTAAAGCGCCGGAATACGCGCCCTCAAACACAAGCGAAGTCGCCCACATGGTCGGGCGTCTTCGATCCAGCCTGCAGGGCTGTCCAGATACGCCCGACAAGTCGCAGCAATATCATCCGCATCTGCAACGATATCGATCCCCGAGAAAACATATGACGCCATGCCTTCGCCCTGCAGGGCGATCGACGTTGGTTCGCTGCATCCACTGAAACAGGCGTGTTCTGCGATTTCGATCTCCGCCGCAAGGTCGATGCCGGTTAATGCCGCTTGTACGGCTTGCCGTTCGGCATCACGATCGCGCGTGCCGGAACAACTGGTGCAAATTAATAGCCGGGTCTGCGCCAAATACGTTTCACCTTAATCTTGAGTTCCGCTGTTTCTGAAGCTTTCAGCGCTGTGACACAAGCCCGTGGTCGCGATGAGCGCACGAGAATGTGAGTGCACCGGAAAGTGATATCTGGCATCAATCTCACACTCAAACCCTTGGAGGTTGCTTGATGAAATCGCTTTGGTCTGCGCTTTGTCTGTTCGCTCTGCCTGCATGGGCTGAGTTTACGGAACCACTTTCTGGCTGGGCTGTCTATCCGACCGACAAGAGTTATCAGCAGCTCGTGGACGATACAAAAAGCGCCGTGAAAGAAAACGGTCTGATCGTGGTAACGCAGGCCGGACCGACCAAAGCGGCCGCTGCCCGGGGGATTACGATCCCCGGAAATCGCGTGATTGGCGTTTTCAACAATGACTATGCAGTTCGCGTTCTCGAGACTTCGACAGCGGCTATGATCGAAGCCCCGATCCGGTTCTATGTAACCGAGAATGATGATGGCACAGCCACCCTGTCCTACAAGACACCCAGCTTTGTATTTGCCCCATATGTCTATGAGGGTGGCGAGCCTTTGGCCGACATTGCCGAAGAATTGGACGATAAGTTTCAGGCCATTGCTGAAAGCGCAGTCAAATAGTCACACTGGCGTGATGCGCCTTGCGTCCCGGGGCGTCCTCCGCAATCTGCTGCGTAACACGAATTTCGGAGCATGACTGATGCAGGACCTGTCCCCCCGCGCTGCTGATCTTTTGGCCCAAAGGCTGTATGAGGCCGGTTGCCGCCACGCATTTGGTATGCCCGGCGGTGAGGTTCTGACACTGGTCGATGCGCTCGAACAGGCTGGAATCACCTTCCATCTGACCAAGCACGAAAACGCTGCGGGATTCATGGCCGAGGCCGCGCATCACCGCGATGGCGCACCCGCCATTCTGGTGGCAACACTTGGTCCGGGGGCGATGAACGGCATCAATGTGGTTGCGAATGCGCTGCAGGACCGAGTGCCGATGATTGTACTGACAGGTTGCGTCGATGCAGACGAGGCGCTGACCTACACGCATCAGGTCATGGATCACAGTCAGGTCTACCGGTCCATAACCAAGGGGACCTTTCTGCTGACCGCAGAAGGTGCTGACATCATCGCTGACAAAGCCGTATCACTGGCCAATCAACCCCGGCCCGGTCCGGTGCACATTGATGTGCCGATCTCGGTCGCTGACACCCGCGTCAGCAACAGCAAACGCCGCCGCCTGGCAAAACCCGCTGCCGTTGCACCAGAGGGTGACTGTCTGGAAAAAGCCCGCCGTTGGGTGGCCAATGCCGAACGACCCCTCGCCATCATCGGGCTGGATGTTCTGTATGATGACTCTCGCAGTGTCGTGTGCGCGTTTCTGGAACATTTCGGGATTCCCTTTGTGACCACTTACAAGGCCAAGGGGATCGTGCCCGAGAACAACCCGCTATGCCTAGGGGGCGCAGGGTTATCTCCGTTGGCCGACAAGCATCTGGTGCCCCTGGTTGAACAAGCTGACCTGATCCTCTGCTTGGGATACGATCCAATCGAGATGCGCCCCGGCTGGCGCGAGATCTGGGATCCCGAAGACAAACGCGTGATCGATATCTCTGCGGTGGTGAATGATCACTACATGCATCAGGCGGGTCTGAACCTGGTTGCTGACACCGCTGCCACACTCGAAGCCATCGCAAAAGGCAACCCGGCACGTGCGACATGGCCTGATGGAGAACCGGAGCAGGTTAAAGAAGCGCTTAGCAAGGCTTTTCCAAGTGACGACGAATGGGGCCCTGCCGCGGTAATAGCCGAGACAAGGGATGTACTGCCCAAGGAAACGCTTGCCACAGCTGACAGCGGTGCGCACCGCATCCTGCTCAGCCAGATGTGGCAGTGCCACGAGGCGCGCGGGCTGATCCAATCGTCGGCCTTGTGCACGATGGGTTGTGCCGTTCCGATGGCAATTGGCCTCAAACTGGTCGAGCCGGATCGCCCGGTCATCAGCTTTTCAGGGGATGCGGGTTTCCTGATGGTGGCCGGTGAGCTATCCACCGCCGCTGAGATGGGCGGAAATCCTATCTTCCTGGTTTTCGTCGACGCCAGCCTCGCGCTGATCGAATTGAAGCAACGACAGCGTCAAATGGGCAACCGTGGAGTAGATTTTGACCGTCATGATTTTGCCGCCATGGGACGCGCGTTCGGCGGGTACGGTCATACCGTCCGAAACCGTGAGGAACTGCGAACGGCATTGGATGCGGCTGTGAAAGCCGATCGCTTCACCGTCATCGCGGCAGAAATTGACCGTGGAGGGTATGATGGCCGGATCTGAGGGGCCACTGAAGGGCGTCAAGGTTCTGGACCTGTCCCGCATTCTGGCCGGTCCTACCTGCACACAATTGCTGGGTGATCTGGGTGCCACCGTGATCAAAATTGAAAACCCGGCCACGGGCGGCGATGACACTCGCCAATGGGGTCCGCCTTATGTCGAGGATACCGACGGTAATCGTTCGGACCTTAGTGCCTATTTCATGGCCGCCAACCGCAACAAGAAATCCGTCGCGATTGACATCACGACCTCTGAGGGACAATCGGAAATTCGTCGATTGGCCTCGCACGCCGATATCCTGATCGAGAATTTCAAACCCGGCGGGTTGGCAAAATACGGTCTGGACTACGAGACCTTGTCAAAAGATCTACCGGGGCTCGTCTACTGTTCGATCTCAGGCTACGGACAAACCGGCCCCAACTCGGCCAAGCCGGGGTATGATCTCATGGCGCAGGGCTACGGCGGCATCATGTCACTGACCGGCGAGCCCGAAGGCGCACCTATGAAAGTAGGAGTTGGCATCGCGGATGTGATGTGCGGGATGTATGCCAGTGTTGGTATTCTGGCAGCCTTGCGCCACCGCGACTTGACCGGTGAAGGGCAACAGATCGATCTGGCCCTTGTCGATGCTCAGATTGCATGGCTCATCAACGAAGGCGTCAACTACCTGACATCTGGCAGCGTACCGCAGCGGCGTGGGAACGGTCATCCGAACATCGTCCCTTACGACGTTTACGAAACTGCAGATGGGCATGTTATTTTAGCAGTCGGAAATGACAGCCAGTTCCGGCGTTTTTGCGGGTACATCGGGCTTCCGGAACTGGCCGACGACCCACGCTTCGCCACCAATCCGGCGCGACTGCAGAACCGTGACGCACTTAACGTGGTGCTGCGTCCGGCGATGCAAAAGGTTGATACAAGCTCGGCAATCAATGCGCTGGAGGAATTGAAAGTTCCCGTTGGACCAGTGCAGTCGCTGGATCAGGTTTTTGGCACCGAACAGGTTGCTGCAAGACAGATGCAGATCGCCATGCAGGCTGATCCGGGTGAGGTTCAACTGATCGGAAATCCACTCAAACTCTCACGCACGCCTGTAACATATCGCACTGCGCCACCTGGGTTTGGTGCCGATACTCGGGCCGTTCTGGATGCCGAAAACCCATTTGAGGATTGAAACACTCTGATCATTTAGGCGGCATGTTGCTGAAACATGCCCTTGAATCGGCGGTTTTTTTCGCTTTTTACGCACACAGCTTTTCACCAATTCGAGAGCAGGGTCGATACTGTTACGACCCGCCCGCAGACTCTGATAAATCGAACAGTGTCAAATATCGCAAGCAGATTGGACCCAAGTATGAAACAAGACGTTTTTGGACAAATGAATACTCTGACCAAGCCCGAGAGCGTCGAGGCTTGGGATGGTGTTCTGCTTGGGTTCATGGCGCATGCGGCAATCACACCCCAACATTTGGGAAAAGTTCTGGAGCTGGAACCTGATTTCGCATTGGGTCACGCGATCAAGGGGCTGTTCATGGTCTTGCTGGGTCGGCGTGAAATGCTGCCGGTCGCGGCAGACGCACTTACAGCCGCCAATACCGCAATGGAGCGTAAGCCCGTTTCTGCCCGCGAAAAACAGTATGTTGAGGCTTTGGCACTTTATCTTGCCGACCTTCCCTCGCAAGCCGTGCAAAAATTCGAAGAGATACTAAGGTCACATCCGCAAGATACGCTTGCGATGAAACTAAGTCATGCGACCCGTTTCGTTCTGGGGGATTCGCAGGGTATGCGTCGCTCGATCGAGCGGGTGCTGCCCACCTATGAACCCGACCACGCGGGCCGAGGCTATCTGCTGGGCTGCCACTCATTCGCGCTGGAAGAGACCGGTGCCTACGAAAAGGCCGAAATCGCCGGGCGTCAGGCTCTTTGGATGGTTTCAGATGATGCGTGGGGCCTGCACGCGGTCGCGCACGTGCACGAGATGACGGGTAATGCGCAACTCGGCCTCGACTGGCTGGCAGGACGTGAAGCCGCCTGGGCGCACTGCAACAACTTCCGCTATCACGTCTGGTGGCACAAAGCGCTGATGCATCTGGATCTTGGTCAGGTTGATCGGGTGATCGAACTTTACGATCAGAGCATCCGCAAAGACAAAACCGACGACTATCGCGATATTTCAAATGCCACATCGTTGCTGTCCCGACTTGAGTTGGAGGGCGTAAATGTCGGTGATCGTTGGGAAGAACTGGCCGACCTCAGCGCCGCTCGGACCGAAGATGGTTGCCTGATCTTTGCCGATTTGCATTACCTGCTCGCGCTGACCGGGGACAATCGCTCGGATGCGACCGGAAAAATGCTGCAGCGTATTCAGAAAGACGCTGGTCGCAACCATGGGGATACGCCCGTTCGCATGTCCGATCCGGGTGTGGCAGCCGCCAAGGGTCTTGAAGCATTTGGCGACGGGCAATACGGAGCCGCGTTCGACTTTTTGTCAAGCGCGCGCGGCTCGATGCAATTGGCGGGTGGAAGCCATGCCCAGCGCGATGTATTTGAACGTATTACTATCGACTCCGGTCTTCGAGCAGGCCAATTGGATGCGGTTGAACGCATTCTGGATGACCGGCGCGCCAAGCGTGCCGGAGGCGAGGACAACTATGCACTGGCACGCCGCGCCCTGATTGATGCGGCGCGTGACAGCGGCGACGCACAAAGCGTCCCAGCCGAATAATAACAACAAGACGACCAAGAAGGACTGAAGACCCGTATGGCGACAGCATCGCCCGCTTCTGATTTTGCACCGGTTGCGGCCCAGGCCGCAGCCCCTGCCCGCACGCGCGATCCGCGTCTGGATTTCTATCGCGGTATCGCGATGTTCATCATCCTGATCGCCCATATCCCCAACGATCCCTGGGCAAGGTGGATTCCAGCCCGTTTTGGTTTCTCTGACGCGACAGAAATCTTCGTTTTCTGCTCGGGCATGGCATCTGCCATCGCCTTTGGTGGCGCCTTCCTGCGCAAGGGCTGGTGGCTGGGAACCGCGCGCGTGACCTTCCGTATCTGGCAGGTCTACTGGGCCCATATTGGCCTGTTTTTCTTTGTTGCCATGTCAATGGCTGCACTGGACCTCTCGGGGGTGTTCGAAAAAAGCTATGTTTCATCTCTGAATCTGCAGCATTTTTTCAACGACCCGATGCCGCAACTGGTGGGCATTTTCACACTCACTTACGTCCCGAACTACTTTGACATTCTGCCGATGTATCTGGTGGTGCTGGCGATGATGCCGTTGTTCATGGGGCTGTCGAGAATTGGTTTCTGGGCTGTCGCCGTCACATCAGTCGCAATCTGGCTGGTTGCGCAGACAGGTGTGTTGGCATTGCCTGCCGAACCTTGGTCCCAGCGCCAATGGTTCTTTAACCCATTCGGTTGGCAACTGCTGTTTTTCACAGGCTTTGCGTTTATGCGCGGCTGGATCCCGGCCCCACCAGTTTCTAAAACACTGATCTGGGCAGCAGCCCTGTTCCTGTTTCTGTCAGCCCCGTTTGGGTCATGGAAAGTGTTCCTTTGGGTACAGGCGGCTGCACCTGATCTTGCTACCGAGATCCGCAAAATCTGGCCCCTGACTGCAGAGCTTCGCGATAAGACGGATTTCGGTCTGTTCAGGTACATGCACTTCCTGTCACTGGCCTATCTGGGCTGGGTCGCAGCGGGCGAGCATGGACATCGCCTGATCGCGACGGGTCACAGCGCTGGCGCGCGTGTCTGGCAATTGGTCCTGAAACTGATCACCAAAGTCGGGCAGCAATCTCTTGCCGTCTTCGTATTTTCCATGGCAGCCGCACGACTTATCGGCGTTGCCCTGGATCAGACTGGGCGGGATTTTGCCAGTGTTTTCGCAGCCAACATGATTGGCTTTGCCATGATCATCGGTGTGGCCTATGTGGCCGCTTGGTTTAAGTCACATCCTTGGAAGACTAAAAAATGAATTTAACACGTCGCGCATTTCTCGCGTCGAGTTCGGCGCTTTTCCTTGCCCCGGCCACCTTTGCAACCGGTGGTGAGGTGCCCTTTGACCGCAATGATGTCATCGCACTGGCCCGTGATCTTGCCAGCCGACCGTTCGAAGAACGCGCTATGGTACCTACAGAATGGCAGGAGCTGACTTATCAGCAATACCGCTCGATCCGGTTCAGACTGGACAGGGCTCTGTGGTATGAGACCGAGACGCCATTCAACATCGATTTCTTCACGCCGGGTCTGTACTTCCCACGTACAGTTCAGGTTTCGACCGTTGAAAACGGCATGACCAAACCGGTCGAATTCGATCTGGCCATGTTCGACAAATCCGAAGATGTACCACAACTGCCGGTGGATGAAACACTGGGCTTTTCCGGTCTGCGCCTGCGCACCGAAATGCACCGCCCTGGCAAAACCGACGAATTCTGCGTCTGGCAAGGTGCCAGCTACTTCCGCGCAATCGGCCTACACGAAGTCTACGGGCTGTCGGCTCGCGGTCTGGCCCTGAAAACCGGCGATCCGGACGGTGAAGAATTCCCCGAATTCATTCGCTTTTGGCTGGAACGCCCGGAACCCGGGCAGCGCAACATGATTGTACATGCGCTGATGGACAGCCCAAGCGTAACCGGTGCCTATCGGTTCGACGTCACCGCCGGTGCTGATTGCGTTATGGATATCGAAGCCACTTTGTTTCCGCGTGAGGAACTGCCGCATGTGGGAATTGCCCCCGGCACGTCGATGTTCCTGTACGACCAGACCAACCACAGCCGATTTGATGATTTCCGTCCCGCTGTGCACGACAGCGACGGATTGCTGATCAGCAATGGCGCAGGTGAGGTGATCTGGCGCCCGCTGGCAAACCCGACACGATTGCAGATTTCGTCCTTTGTCGACACCAATCCGCAGGGGTTTGGCCTGATGCAGCGCAAGCGCAAATTCTCGGATTATGCCGACCTTGAGGCGCTTTATCACAAGCGCCCAAGCCTGTGGGTAGAGCCCAAGGGTGATTGGGGTAAGGGCAGTGTCACACTGGTTGAAATTCCGGCAGACCAAGAGATCTATGACAACATCGTTGCCTATTGGCGTCCGGCAGAACCCTATGCAGCTGGTTCGCAGGTAGATATGTCTTATCGCCTGATCTGGGGCGAAGAACCCCAGCGCACTGCGATGCCTCGGGTCATCAATACCGCGATGGGCGAGAACACCTTTGGCGAAGGTCGTCTTGCCGTCATCGACTTTGAGGCCAGCGAATTGTTCGAAGACCCCGAAGCGATGACAATCTTCGTCGATTCACCACACGCCGAAACGTCTGATGGCGTATTGCAACGCAATCCGGACACTGGGGGTCTGCGGCTGGCATTCTCATTCGAGCCCGGCGATCGGGATCATGTGGAACTACGCGCACAACTGAGACTTGGGAAACAGCCGGCTTCAGAGGTCTGGCTGTACAGATGGACCTCATGAGCCAAGACCTGCATATCATGCCACCTGAGGCGCCCTTGCAGATGCCTGCACAGAATTTCAGTGCAGGTTTTAGGGATGCACAGGCACCATCCAATCATGGAAGGGCGTCTGCTGGGTTCTGGCGTGCACTGGCTTTTTCACCAGCCATGGTGGCAACATTGGCCTTGTTGTGGGTCATGAGCGATTGGTTCGGAGCCCAGGGAATAAATGTAATCGAGGCGATCCTGCTCGCGTTGATCTCATTCAATTTCTTCTGGATTTCCTTCACGGTCTGCACAGTTTTGCTGGGAATGGTGTCCCTGTCCCGGCAAGAACAACCTCTCCGGCAGGGACGCTCGCAACCCTTGAAGGTCGCGTTGCTCATGCCGGTCTACAACGAAGTCCCTTGGTTTGTGCTGGGCAATGCCCGAACGATGCTTGAAGAACTGCGTGCTCGCGGTGGCCAACATCAATATGCGATGTTCATCCTGTCCGATACACGCGACCCTGAAATTGCCGCACAGGAACAGGCCAGTATCGAAGCACTTCGTACGTCTCTGGCACCGGATCTGGAACTCTATTATCGCCGTCGCGAACAGAATACCGATCGCAAGGTTGGCAACATCGCCGATTGGGTCAGCCGTTGGGGTGCGGACTGGGACGCAATGCTGGTACTGGACGCGGACAGCCTGATGACCGGGCGCGCCATTGCGCGTCTGACTGATGCACTTGCGCGCGACCCCGGTGCCGGGCTGATCCAAAGTTATCCTCAGCTGATCGGTGCCCAGTCCGTCTTTGCGCGGATGCAGCAGTTTGCCAATGGTGTTTACGGCATCGCATTTGCAGAAGGTCTCGCCCGCTGGTGTGGGCAGGAAGGCAACTATTGGGGCCACAATGCCATTATCCGGACCAAGGCATTCGCCAACTGTGCGGGGCTGCCCAAGCTGCGCTCGTTCGGCGGGCAGGAAAAGCTGATCATGAGCCATGACTTTGTCGAGGCCGGATTGATGCGCCGCGCCGGATGGGGTGTGCGGTTCCTGCCGCGCATTCGCGGCTCGTACGAAGAAACGCCACCAACGCTTATCGACCATGCGATGCGAGATCGTCGCTGGTGTCAGGGCAATCTGCAGCATTTGAAACTACTGGGTTCTGCCGGTTTCCGTGCAGTGTCCCGCTTTCATATGTTCCACGGGGCGGTCGGCTATCTCATGTCCCCGCTGTGGTTTGCGCTGTTGGTGATGTGGGCGCTGATTGGTCAGGGCAAAGAAGCTTCGGTTCTGCATTATTTCAGCCCCGACAATCCGTTGTTCCCGCAATGGCCCGAGATGACCGAGACGCGTCATGTCCTGATCATTCTGGTCATGTACGCCATGCTGCTGGCTCCAAAGGTACTGGGCGTTGTTGCTCTGCCCCTCAGCGGCGTGAGATATGCTGATTTCGGCGGCGGGCGACGCTTCTTTACCTCGTTCCTTGCCGAGGTGGTCCTGTCGATCCTCTACGCCCCAATTCTGATGGTACAGCAGATGATCGCTGTATTCCGTACTGCCTTGGGCATTCAAAAGGGCTGGTCCCCACAGGCGCGCGATGGCGGGACCTATGGCTTGCGGGCACTTGTCCTTTGCCACACGCTTGAAACCATCAGTGGTGTTGCGCTGAGCGCTGGAATCATGGCCGGGTTGGTTTCTGTCTGGTTGGCACCGATTGCCATCAGTCTCGCGCTGGCTATCCCACTTTCCGCATTAAGTGGCGTGTCAGCAGGCACCGCGCGTCGCATGGTTGGCATGCGTGAAGACTTCCACGAGCCTGCGATTACACGACTGGCGCGCCGTCATCGTGATGAGCTTAAAAAGGTGATCGAAGGCAAGGGTGTGATGACCCCGGCAGAGTAATTAACTGCCGGGTAAGCCTTCGTACCAATCCAGCATCATGTCAGCCCAGCCCTTTGGAACCGTGTGTCCACCGGGAAAAAGGGCAAACTCCAGCGCGCTGCCTTCGGCGCACCGGGTCCATTTCCGTCGCATGAATTGATCGGTTGTGCCAAATGCGTCCGGGCGATTGTCGACGCATTCATTAGCTGTACGCCAGATTTCGAGCCCCGCAAAAATATCGCCCTGCTGGAAACGCCCGCCACCCAGAAAGCGTCCCTCCAACGGGACAACATTATCCGTCCATCCATGCGTGTGAAAAAGACGCACCGGACCGTCGCAAGCCTCCGGGTGGGGTCGCCAGAAACCACCGGAAACAGGGGCATAGGCAGAAAACGTATCCGGAGCGGCGCAGGCCAGATAGTTCACCATGAATCCACCAGCCGAGAACCCGCCCAAAACAATCCGATCGCTATCAACACCAAACCGTTCGGCTGCGTCCTGCACGACTTCGGACAGGAACGCGGTCTCGTCACGCCCTTCCCAGCCGGGGAAGAAATTCCAGCTTTTGCGGCCATTGCGCAGCGCGCCTTCGGGTGCCATCACCGCATATCCGCGTGCCAGCAAAGGTTCGACCATACCGCGATTGTTCATCGTCCCGGTCCCGCTTCCGCCATATCCGTGCAGGAATACAACCATCGGAGGGTTCTCTGTGTCCGGCAGTTCGATGAAGTAACCCCCGGTTGCGGTCTCGCACATGTCTTCAGGGGCTCCGCAATCGGCCATTGCTGTCTGTCCGACAAACATAAAAGGCAATGCCAGCCAATGCTTTCTGCTCATCACGTTTCCTCTTTGTATGCCTCGAGCGGCAATCCGGCTCGTACCCAACCTGGGCCAGCACCGGACCCCAGCATTCCTTCGGGCACGTCAATGATGTTGGTAAAACCGGCCTCGGTCAGCCGATTGCTCATTCTGGCAGATCGGACACCGCGTGCGCAAATCAAGGCAATTTTGGTGTTTCGGTCACCATCACTCAACTGATCCAGGACCTGTTCAAAGTCTTCGCGACGCATATCAACCGGATACGCCCCCTCACCGATACCTGTCGCAGCCCATTCGCGTGGCGTTCGGATATCGATCAACAGAATCTCACCCTTGCTGGCTTGATTGTGCGCTTCGGCAACAGTGATCTGTCCGCCTGTATAATCAGGCGGAATCAACCGGTATTCGCGTATGGCGAACCCGGCAGCGATGGCCGCCCCGCCCCCAATCAAAACCCAACGCCTTGTTCGATTTACGTTTGCAGTCACGCTGCACACTCCTACAAATCACGTAGGTTCTAACATAGACCTGTTCTTTGCGCTGCCACTGGATGGCAGTTTCGGATCAAGTTCTTGTCATGTGAACCAATGATCAAGAGGGGCATGTAAATCCCTTAGAACCCCATCGAAAACTTACAATAGCTGGACAGCCGAAGAATTATCCTTACAAAATCAATACCACTTTGACCGCCCAGCCCCGGAGTATCGCACTTGTCCCTATTCCTTATCGCGGCCCTTCCTTTTCTCGGAGCTGTCTTTCCCGCCCTGCTTATCCGTGCAGGACGAAATGCCGCTTCATCAGCGGCAGGATTGACGACTTTCCTGGCGTTGGCAGGATTGTTGATCCACATCCCGACAGTGATGGGTGGTGGTGTGGTAACTGCTCGGTTCGACTGGATTCCCGGCCTTGGTCTGAATGCCAATTTCATGCTGGATGGGCTGGGCTTTCTGTTCGCATTGCTGATCCTGGGCATAGGTCTTTTGATCATTCTTTACGCGCGTTTCTACCTGTCGCGCGAAGATCCGATGGGGCAATTCTATACCTATTTGCTGCTGTTTCAGGGCGCGATGGTTGGCATCGTTCTAAGCGATAACATATTGTTGTTGCTTGTGTTTTGGGAACTTACATCCCTCAGCTCGTTCCTGTTGATCGGATACTGGAAACATCTGCCCGTTGGACGGCAGGGTGCACGCATGGCGCTGGCAGTGACGGGCTCTGGCGGGCTGGCAATGATTGCGGGTATGCTGATCCTTGGCAATATCGTGGGTTCCTATGACCTGAGCGTCATTTTGCAGAACCGCGACCTTATCCAATCTTCGCCGTATTACCTGCCTGCGTTGATCCTTATCCTGCTTGGATGTTTTACCAAGTCAGCGCAGTTCCCATTCCACTTCTGGCTGCCGCATGCGATGGCCGCTCCGACGCCGGTTTCGGCCTACCTGCACTCGGCGACGATGGTTAAGGCCGGTTTGTTCCTGATGGCGCGCATGTGGCCCGTTTTGGCCGGAACTGACGCCTGGTTCTATATTGTTTCCACAACTGGACTGATCACCATGCTGATCGGCGCGGTGATCGCGCTGTTCAAAGATGATCTCAAAGCGCTACTGGCATTTTCTACCGTGTCCCATCTGGGACTTGTGACCATGTTGCTTGGCTTTGGCACCAAGATTGCCGTGGTCGCTGCTATTTTCCACATCATCAACCACGCAACATTCAAGGCTGCGTTGTTCATGACAGCAGGCATCGTGGATCACGAAACCGGGACACGAGACATCAAGCGACTGGGGGGACTGCGTCACCTGATGCCGATTACATTTACCATCGGCATCATCGCGGCACTGTCTATGGCCGGTCTGCCTCCGCTCAACGGGTTCCTGTCAAAGGAGATGATGCTCGAGGAAACGGTTCACACGACCTGGCTGAACTCTCACTATCTGGTGCCTGGGCTGGCGCTGCTGGCCGCCCTGTTTTCGGCTGCCTATTCGTTCCGTTTCGTTGGCCATGTCTTTCTCGGGCCAGAGCGCGATGATTATCCGCATCATCCGCATGATCCTCCGGTCGGGTTGTGGCTGGCACCTGCATTCCTTGTCGTGTTGGTCGTACTGATCGGGCTTTACTCGAACGCGATTGTTGGCCCTCTTGTAGCCGTAGTTTCCAGTGCCGTTATCGGCGGTGAGAAGCTTCCCTACTACTCACTGAAGCTCTGGCATGGCTTTACGCCTGCACTGTACATGTCGGTCGTTGCAACTTTGGGAGGTTTGTTCCTTCTGTCGTTGCATCGCCGCGGTGAACAACTATGGAATGCTCTGCCACGTCCCGAGGCGAAATCTATCTTCGACGCGGTGATTGGAGCTCTGACGGGGCTTAGCCGCTGGGTCACGGATGAGCTGCACAATGGTGTCATCAGCCGCTATGCCATCATCATGATCGCCTTCACTGTCGGGCTGGGCTACTACGCCTACTCCACAGGTACGATCGGGATCGAAACACGCGTACCGTTGCCAGCGCCCATCATTCCGATCATCGGCTGGGTTTGTCTTGTCGGTGCAACGCTCGCGATCATGTGGTTCCACCGCAATCGCCTTCTGTCACTGGTCCTCATCGGTGTTGTTGGTCTCATCGTTTCCATGGCTTTCAACTATCTCTCGGCCCCCGATCTGGCACTGACCCAGATTTCGGTTGAGGTGGTGACAATGATCTTGCTTTTGCTGTCCCTGAACTTTCTGCCAACAGAAACACCGTGGGACAGCACTGCACCGCGTCGTTGGCGCGACGCTGTTATCTCGGTGATTGCAGGTGTCGGTACAGGCGGGTTGATCTATGCACTCATGCTTCGCGATTTTGCCTTTCCGACTATCTCGGAATTCCATCTTGCAAACTCGTACAAGGGTGGTGGCGGAACCAACGTGGTCAATGTGATTTTGGTTGATTTCCGTGGCTTTGATACCTTCGGAGAGATCATTGTTCTGGGTATCGCCGCATTGATCATCTTTGCCCTTACCGAGGCAGTTCTGGGCACGAATGTTCGCAGCTACCTGCTGAACCGCAAACCTCACTGGCCGCAATCGGGCGACTCGCACCCGCTTATGATGGTGGTTGTGACACGTGTGATGATGCCGATTGCGCTGATGGTCGGGGCCTATATTTTCTTCCGCGGTCACAACCAGCCGGGCGGCGGGTTCATCGCCGGTCTGGTCGTTGCGATCGCGTTCCTGATGCAATACATGGCTAGCGGCTATACTTGGGCTATTGAGAGACAAAGGTTCTATTACCATGGCACCATCGGTTGGGGCGTGCTGATCGCCGCCGCAACTGGTCTGGGTGCCTGGTTCAACGAGCGTCCCTTCCTGACCAGCGATTTCGGCTACATCAACTGGCCGCCACTGGAAGAGTTCGAGTGGGCCACCGCGATGCTGTTCGACACCGGGGTTTTCCTGGCGGTTCTGGGTGCTGTCATGCTGGCGCTTGACAGTCTGTCCCGCTTTGCGTGGCAGCCGGGCATGGCGCAGGAATATCCGATGGATATCAACCCGCTGCGGGATGATCTGCTTGAAGAAGAACAAGAAAAGAAGGAGCAGGCCTAATGGAAGCGCTGGTAGCCTCTGCCGTTGGTGTTCTGACCGCCGCCGGGATTTTTCTGATCCTGCGGCGCAGAACCTTTCCCGTGATCCTGGGTCTCTCGCTGCTGACCTATGCCGTCAATGTTTTTCTGTTTGCGACCGGTCGGCTGGCTCTGAATGCTCCCGCTGTTCTGAACAAATACGAAGATGTGCCCTACACTGACCCACTGCCTCAAGCGCTGGTACTGACAGCCATCGTTATCTCGTTTGGCATGACAGCCGTGATCGTGATGATCGCGCTCAGCGCATATCTGTCGTCCAAGGATGACCATATCGATATGACCGCGCAGGACAGCGTGGATGGCGCAGGAGAAGACGCATGAACCATTGGATCGTTGCGCCGATCGTCCTGCCCGCAATTCTGGCGCCCTTTATCATCATGGTCCTGCGGTTCCATCTGGATCTGCAACGCATCTTCTCGGTTGCCGGTGTCGTTGGCCTATTGGGGATCGCACTGACGATCACCGCACAGGCGTCAGGTGGCGACATTCAGGTCTATGAACTCGGTGACTGGCCTGCCCCGTTTGGCATCGTTCTCGTGCTGGACCGGATGTCGGCGATGATGGTCTTGCTGACCGCGCTGCTGGCTTTGCCTATTGTTCTTTATGCCATCGCGTCCGGCTGGGATGACAGGGGCAAGCATTTCCATGCCTTGTTTCATTTCCAGCTCATGGGCGTTTGTGGGGCCTTCCTTACTGGTGATGCTTTCAACCTTTTCGTTTTCTTCGAAGTTCTGCTGATCGCATCCTATGGCCTGATGACCCATGGCGGCGGTTCGGTAAGACTGAAAGCTGGGGTGCAGTACGTTGCCTATAACCTTCTTGGCTCAACACTGTTCCTGTTTGCACTGGGAACCATCTATGCCGTGACCGGGACGCTCAATATGGCGGATCTGGCTGTTCGCGTGGCCGAGATCCCACCTGAGGACACCGCTTTGCTGCGCGTTGGTGCGGTTCTATTGCTTCTGGTCTTCTGTATCAAAGCCGCTGTTCTGCCTTTGCATTTCTGGCTGCCGGCCAGCTACGCAAACGCGCCTCTGCCAGTGGCGGCATTATTCGCGATCATGACCAAGGTCGGGGCCTATTCGATCCTCAGGGTCTATACGCTGGCCTTTGGTCCGGACGTCGCTGTCACTGACGGGTTGATAGGAGAGTGGTTGCAACCTGCCGCGATGCTGACTCTGGCAATCGGAACAATCGGTATTCTGGGTTCACGCCATATCGCACGAATGGTGGCCTTTTGCGCAATCGCGTCGATGGGAACCTTGCTGATTGCCATATCGCTGTTCACGCCTGATGCCACGGCCGCAGCGTTGTACTACATCTTCCATTCGACACTGGCGACAGCACTTCTGTTTCTTGTGGCTGATATGGTCATGGAACGACAGGGGGGTGCCATCGCGCCAAAACCTCCCATGCCGCAAAGCGGTCTGATCTCTGCATTGTTCTTTGTCGGAGCAATTGCTCTGGCCGGTATGCCGCCATTATCCGGTTTCATCGGCAAGCTGTTGGTACTGGACGCATCCCGCGACGCTCCGGACGCCAGTATCATCTGGGCGGTGGTCCTGATCGGCTCATTCGTGACCATCGTGGGTCTTGCACGAGCGGGTTCGCTGATTTTCTGGAAGAGCCACGATGCTCAGCACAATACCGAACATGATCCGGAAAATGACGAAGAGATTCCCTATCTACCCGCCCCTGAACCACAACCGGGGCTGGCATTCACATCGGTGTTCGGAGCTGTTCTTGGTCTTGTCCTGCTGACATTGTTCGCCGGACCCGCTTTGGAATACACAAGTAAGACGGCTGAGCAGTTGTTCACGCCTGAACAGTACATCTCGGCCGTTTTGGGAAGGGAAGAATAATGAAGCTGCTGCATCGAATATTCCCCCACCCGCATCTGACCATTCTGCTGACCTTGGTGTGGATGCTGTTGGCGAATTCGCCGTCACTGAATTCTCTGGTTTTCGGCCTGATACTCGGGATCATCATTCCGTTCATCACGCAACCTTACTGGCCAGATCGCCCCAAATTGCGCAACTGGCCGATGGTGGTTGAATATATCCTGGTGGTACTGTGGGATATCGTCATGGCCAACATCACGGTTGCCCGGATTATCCTTTTCAAACGCGACGCCGACCGTCAGCCAAACTGGATTTGCATCCCGCTGGAACTGCGCACGCCCGAGGCGATCACCGTTCTGGCAGGCACCATCACTATGACGCCCGGCACTGTCAGTTGTGATCTGTCGGCCCAGGGGCATAACCTGCTGGTGCACTGCCTTGACGCCCCCGCCCCTGAGGCAGTACGCGACCAGATCAAACAGCGCTATGAACGCCGCCTGAAGGAGATTTTCGAATGATCGAATACGCCATCTACTTCGCCTTCGCCTGTTTCGGAGCTGCGATCATGATGTGTCTGTGGCGGATCATTACCGCAGACGGTGTCGGCACCCGTGTTCTGGCACTGGACACAATGGTCATCAACACCATTGCGCTTATGATCCTCTACGGCATCCAGCTTGGTAGCGAGATATTCTTCGAAGCGGCCATGATCATCGCGATGTTGGGTTTTGTTTCAACCGTTGCCTACGCGCGCTTCATGCTGCGCGGCAACATCATCGAGTGAGGGCGATATGGAATACATCTTCGAATTTCTGATCGCCTTTTTCCTGATCGTTTCAGGCATTTTTGGCTTTGTCGGATCCTTCGGCATGATCAAGTTGAAAGACCCTATGTCACGTCTGCATGCCCCCACCAAAGCAACCACACTTGGCGTTGGCGGCGTGTTGATCGCATCAATTCTGCATTCGTTTCTGATCGAACAACATCTGTCGCTGCACGAGCTGCTGATCACGCTGTTTCTGTTCCTGACCGCCCCGATCACAGCCCTGTTCATTGCCAAGTGGCACATTCATCGCCATGAAAAGCCACAGGATCTGCCGGGCGCGGGCGAGGATGAGCTCTGGGCCACCCACGCGGTCGAGCAGGTCGAAGACGTCCCTGATCACAGTACGAACTAATACCTATGCATACACCTCCGCTGCCCCTGACCCGCGATCTGGTTTTGATTGGCGGAGGACACACTCACGCGCTGGTGCTGCGCAAATGGGGCATGAACCCCTTGCCGGGCGCACGGGTTACAGTGATCAATCCTGGTCCGACGGCGCCATATTCCGGAATGCTGCCGGGATATGTCGCAGGCCACTACGAGCGGTGGGAACTGGATATCGATCTGGTCAAGCTTGCACGGTTTGCTGGCGCACGCGTTATTCTGGGTGCAGTCGAAGGCATTGATACAGACATGCGTGTAGTTCGCGTGGCGGGTCGTCCACCTGTTGCGTTTGATGTTGCTTCGGTCAACGTGGGTATCACCTCCGATATGCCCGCGATGCCCGGTTTTGCCGAATTTGCCGTTCCCGCCAAACCGCTTGGCCCTTTTGCAGCCAGATGGGCAGAATACCTGAATGGCACAGGCACTGCATCTGTCGCCGTCATAGGTGGCGGGGTGGCCGGTATGGAGCTTGTCATGGCAATGGCGCACGCTCTGCATGAACGCGGTCGCAAGGCACAAGTCACATTGATCGACAGTGCAACCGCACTGGCGGCAACCGGGGCCAAGGCCGCAGCCACGATAAGGCAATCACTGGATGCGCTTGGTGTCGAACTCATCGAACAGGCAGGTATTAGCCGCGTTGCTGAGGATCACATCGCGCTTGAAGATGGCAGGCAGATACCAGCGACATTTGTAACCGGCGCAGCGGGTGCCCGTCCCTATGACTGGATTGAACAAACCGGGCTTGAACTGGAGAGCGGTTTTATCAGGGTGAACCCCTATCTGCAGTCGAGCAGTCCCATGATTTTCGCGGCCGGAGATTGTGCGCATCTGTCAGAAAACCCGCGTCCCAAGGCAGGTGTCTATGCCGTGCGTGAAGCCCCAATCCTGCTCAACAATTTGCGCGCTGCGCTGGGGTCAGGCCGTATGCGTCACTATGTGCCGCAAAAAGACTATCTGAAACTGATCTCCCTGGGTGGCAAATCCGCGCTGGCCGAGCGTCTGGGCACATCCTTTAGTGGCCCGGTTATGTGGAAATGGAAAAACCACATTGATCAGAAATTCATGAACAAGTTTCGTGATTTACCTCAGATGCCCACTCCGTCCCTGCCCCGGAATCACGCAGCCGGAGTGCGTGAAGTGTTGGGGGACAAACCAATGTGTGGAGGTTGTGGCGCAAAGGTAGGTCGCGATGCGCTGCGCTCAGCCCTGAATACGCTGCCCGCACCAGAACGGTCCGACATCACCCCATTACCGGGCGACGACGCAGCGCTGGTTCAAACCGGAGGGGTGCGTCAGGTCATCAGCTCCGACCACTTGCGCAGTTTTACAAATGATCCGGTCCTGATGACCAAGATAGCTGCGGTTCATGCCTTGGGTGATATCTGGGCAATGGGTGCGTTACCGCAAGTGGCAACGGCGACCATCATTTTGACGCGCATGTCGCCTGAGCTGCAGCAACGTACAATGGCAGAGGTCATGACCACTGCCGATGAGGTCATGCGGCATGCAGGTGCAGGGATCGTGGGTGGTCATAGCTCGATGGGTGATGAAACGACCATCGGTTTCACTGTGACTGGCCTGACTGACGCCGATCCGATCACCCTCTCCGGAGGACGTCCGGGAGATGTGCTTATCCTGACCAAACCATTGGGTAGCGGTGTCCTGATGGCAGCAGAGATGGCGGGTCAGGCTAATGGTTCATGGGTTGCAAAGGCCCTCCGCCTGATGGCTCAGCCGCAAAGCGAAGCCTCTCAAATATTGTCCGGTGCTCACGCAATGACTGACGTCACTGGTTTCGGTCTGGCTGGGCACCTGAAGGGGATATGTGAGTCCTCAGAATGCGGGGCTGTGATTGATCTCGATGCGGTGCCAGTGATGGATGGGGCACTGGAGCTTGCGGAACGCGGAATCCGGTCAACGATTTTCAACGACAATCGCTTAATCGCGCCTGAGTTGCCGACCGGTAACAAAGCGGACCTTCTGTTCGATCCACAAACTGCTGGCGGATTGCTCGCCGCAGTATCTGCCGATCAGGCGGATACTATTTGCCAAGAATTGCAAGAAGCGGGTTACCCTGCGGTAAACATTGGCAAACTCACCGAAACACCGGGCCTTTCGCTTCAAATTTGATCTAGGACGGCCTCAATCTGGAAGGCTGCCCGCTTTAATCCTGCATCATCCAGTGACCCCACCTCGATCTGGGCGAGTATTTCGGCCTTTTGAGCCCTTCGGGACTTTGTGTAGGCCGGGTCGTAGTGCTGCTCCATCAAAGACTGTGTGAGCGCGCGTTTGTCACCAGCCTCGATCAATTCGAGCCAGCCATCCACGATCTCGTGACCTCTGTGAAAGCGCAGCGGGCTCAGACGATCACGCAGTCGATCCGCATCAGACAGGATGTCGTCATATGCCTCGGTCAAATAGGCCGTCCGAGCCTGAATCGGAACATTCACCTGAATTCGCGGTGCTGCCCGTAAGGCGTTCCACAGACTTGGCGGAAGGATCAGATTGCCGATCTTCGAGGATTCCGCCTCGACCAGAACGGGTCGATTTGGATTCAGTGCACAAAAGGCTCCTGCCAGTGCAGATTCAAATGCCTTTTGACTGGGTTGTCCTCCGGGCATCTCGCCCAACAAGGATCCGCGGTGATTGGCAAGACCTTCCAAATCTACAACCTGAACGCCCTTTCCCTGTAGATGCGCCAGAAGTTCAGTTTTGGCCGTACCGGTATAGCCATCGAGTGCAACCAACCGAAACGGTAGCGGATCGTCATAAAGATAAGTGTTAACAAGACGACGATAGGTGCGATACCCGCCATCGATTACCTCTGCCCGCCACCCAATCTGTTGCAGCATCCACGTAAACGATCCGGATCTCTGCCCACCGCGCCAGCAATAGACCAGAGGCCGCCACCCTCCATCATGATGGCTTAGGCTGTTCTCGATATGGTTCGCCGCATTGCGAAATACCAAAGCCGCACCAAGCTTGCGCGCTAAAAACGGGCTTTCCTGTACATAGATCGTTCCCACCCGTGCGCGTTCATCATTGTCCAGGACGGGCAGGTTGATAGCTCCGGGCAGGTGATCTTCGGCAAACTCAGCCGGGCTGCGCACATCGATCACAGTATCGAATGCGTGGGCATAAAGTTCCGGCAGATTTGAGATTTTCAGAGCCATGTCAGGGGTCTACCCCGAGCATGTTCGAATGAAAAGGTGGTGGTAGGCACTGCCAATGTTTGACCAGTGCTCAACAAGAAACGGCCGCGCTAAGGTAAAGCGCGGCCTTCATTCTCAGAAAGAGCCTTACTTCTGCTTGATGCGCCCATCCACATAAGGCTGGTATGGCGCATTCTCGGCCAGATACTCGGCTGTTACATCGGCAAGATCAGGACCGTAGTCATAGGCGTTCTTGTCGTCACCCGAGAACATCTTGTAGCCATCGCCACCGTTCCGAACATAGTTGTTGGTGACCACCAGATAAGTCGCGGCCGGATCGATCGGCACAAACCCATCCCCGCTTGCGACCATCACTTCGCCAATGCGGCCTTCGTTAGGCGCAACCGAAGGATCCCATGTGAACGTCATGCCAGCTACTTGCGGGAAACGACCTTTGATCTCTTCGACCTGACTGACGCCGTTTTCAAGCGCATCAATTACGCCCTGCCCGCTGATTTCGAAGGTCGAGAGAGTGTTCTGGAAAGGCAGAACCGTCAGAACTTCACCCATGGTCACATCACCGGAATCGATCGATGCGCGCAAACCACCGGAATTTGCGATCGCGATCTGAGCACCCTGATCAGCAACCCTGGCAAGCATCGCGTCGGCAACCAGATTTCCCATCTCGCATTCCTGCACACGGCAAACGGAACGGTCTCCTTCAATCGGAGCCGCAGCATTGGCCACGACGCGCTGCTTCATCTCTTCGATTGGAGCACCCATCTCTGCAACTCGGGCAGCGATATCCGCATCCGGTTCAACCGAAGCATCCAATAGAATTGGCTCACCTTCGGCTGAGATTAGATTACCGTCATCATCAAAGGTCAGAGTGATCTCACCCAGATACTTTGAGTACGCATAGGCTTGTACAACGGGTACATCGCCAACCATCATTGGATAAGGTCCGGCAGCGTCTTCATCCGTGTTGGACAGCAAAGTGTGGGAGTGCCCACCGATCACGAGATCAAGCCCGGGTACTTTTTCCGCGATCTCAAGATCCTTGGCCAAACCAACATGATTGAGCGCAATGATGATGTTAACGCCCTCTTCCTGCAGGGCGGCTACATCTGCGGACAGGCTGTCGATTTCATCCTGAAACACCACATCTTTGCCGGGGCTCGAGGTGTCGACCGTATCCGTTGCCAATGCCGAAATGATACCGATCTTCTGACCGCCGACATCAAGGACAACGTGATTTTGCACCTTGTCCTTCAATTCGGCTGACGATGACAGATCAAGGTTGCCCGAAATCACCGGGAAGCTGACTGCATCTATAAATGCCTCCAAACCTGCCGGACCATCATCGAATTCATGGTTTCCCACGGCCATGACATCATAGCCGATGGCTTCCATGAACTCTGCCTCTGCGGCACCTTTATAGGTTGTGTAAAAAAGTGAGCCCTGAAATGGGTCGCCAGCATCCAGCAGCAGGACATTTTCGTCCGCCATGGCATCACGTTTTGAATCCACCATGGTCTTGAGCCGGGCTACACCACCAAAGCACTTTCCTTCGGCTTCGCCCTCGGCGTCACAAGTGGAATCGTATTTGTTGATGGATTCGATCCGGCTGTGAATGTCGTTGGTATGCAAGATGGTCAGTTTAAATTCCGCAGCCGCCATGCCTGCGGTCAGGCCCAACACGGCTGCAGATGCCAATAAGCGGGTGAACATATTGAAACTCCCTGTAGTTGATTGAGGGGATCGTGCGATGTGGGCGGCAAAGAGTCAAAGGGGGAAATCCGGCTTGATTCCGCCCGCGGTGCGGGGCATCAGGTCCATATGCTGATTTACAAGATATTCCGGGCCGACGAATGGGCCAAGCTGCAGGCAGATGGCGCATCTGATGGTGCTCCGATCGACATCGCTGATGGTTATGTACACTTTTCGACAGCTGAACAGGCCGAGGAAACTGCAGCCAAACACTTTGCCGGTGTAGGCGATCTGACACTGTTGGCATGCGATGCCGATGCCATGGGCGATGACTTGAAATGGGAGGTATCACGCGGTGACGCGTTGTTCCCGCATCTCTATCGCCAAATCCGCATGAGTGACGTTGTGTGGTCACGCCCGCTCCCGTTTGATGGTGAAAAGCATCAATTCCCGGAGGAAATGGGATGACAGAGTTTGTCGATCCGGAACGGGAGCAATTCGAAACGTTCAAAGGTCTGGATCGCGATCAGCCGATCGAAATGCTGAACCTCGTGAAATTTCGCGATATTGCAGAATACCCATCGGATCACGAGCTTGCCAATGCCCGGCTTACCGGCGCACAGGCTTATCGCAACTACGGAGCAGAAACTGCACCGATCATCAAACGTTTAGGGGCTTCGATTGTTTGGAGGGGCGCGTTCCAGACGACGCTGATCGGTCCCGCAGATGAAAGCTGGGACGAGGTGTTCATTGCCCGGTACCCCAGTGCGCATGCGTTTCTGGAGATGGTGACCGATCCAATCTATCGCGCCGCCGTGGTTCATCGGCAGGCAGCCGTGAAAACATCCCGGCTTATCCGCTGTGCGCCGAACGAAAGTGGAAGTTCATTCGGATGAAACTGACCGAGAAAATCGGGCTCGCCGCCCTGCATCAATTTGATCCAGAAACGGCCCATGGCCTTTCAATCAAAGCCCTGAAATCAGGACTGGCCCCTGCCCCCGGTCCGATCACGTCGCCTCGACTACAAACCGAACTTGCCGGACTAAAGCTGCCAAACCCCGTCGGTCTGGCCGCTGGGTTTGATAAGAACGGAGAGGTTCTTACACCGCTTTCCCGTGCCGGGTTCGGCTTTATCGAGGTGGGTGCGGTCACCCCGCGCCCGCAACCGGGAAACCCAAAACCACGCCTGTTCCGTCTGACCGAAGACAAAGCGGCCATCAATCGCTTTGGCTTTAACAACGAGGGAATGGAGGTCATGGCCCGGCGCCTGGCCGACCGCCCAAAGAATGCGGTTATCGGCCTGAACCTTGGTGCCAACAAAGACAGTGACGATCGCCCCGGGGATTTCTCCAAGGTGCTGGCCCATTGCGCCGAGTATCTGGATTTTGCCACGGTTAACGTCTCTTCCCCGAACACCGAAAAGCTGCGCGATCTGCAAGGCAAAGCCGCGCTAAGTGCGTTGCTGGGGGGCGTGATCGAGACCAGAGACACGCTGGCGCGTCCCTTGCCAGTCTTCCTCAAGATCGCCCCGGATCTGACCGAAGCCGAACTTGAAGATATCGCGGCTGTCGCTCGGGAAACCGGGGTGGACGCCGTCATAGCAACCAATACGACCCTGTCCCGTGATGGGCTGCTCAGCACCCACAAGGATGAGATGGGGGGGCTATCCGGTGCTCCCTTGTTCGAGAAATCGACGCGTGTTCTGGCACAGCTCAGCCAAATGACCGACAGCACTATCCCACTGATCGGTGTGGGGGGTATCAGCTCAGCCGAACAAGCCTATGCCAAGATTTGTGCAGGCGCCTCGGCGGTGCAGTTCTACACCGCGATGGTGTATGGCGGTATCTCACTGGCTGCAGATATCGCGCATGGGTTGGATGACTTGTTGGCCCGGGACGGTTTTGACAGTGTATCTCAGGCTGTTGGAAGCAAGCGAAAGGACTGGTTGTGATCGAGTATTGGCATAATCCGCGCTGCTCAAAGTCCCGCGCCGGGCTGGCGTTGCTGGAAGAAAACGGCGCAGAGATCACTTTGAGAAAATACCTTGAGGATGCGCCTTCGGTCGACGAACTGCGTTCTGCTCAGTCCCGGCTTGGCCTCGCTGCCATCGAGATGATGCGCACGGGTGAAAAGCAGTTCAAGGAACTGGGTCTGACCAAGACAAGTTCAGAGGATGACTTGTTTCAGGCCATGGCTGAAAACCCGATTCTGATCGAACGGCCGCTGGGAATATCCGGCGACAAAGCTGCAATTGGTCGTCCGCCTGAGAACCTGCTTACCCTGCTTTAAGCCACCTGTGCCTCAAGCTTTGGATACCGCCAGCCCAGCGTGATGCCGCGCGCGATGTTCAGGACCATCAGCGCGGCCCATAGCCCGTGGTTTCCTAAGGTTGGGACCAATATGAACAAGGCTACGATGTAAATCGCAACAGATTGGATCATCGCGTTTCGCATCGCGCGCGTCCATGTCGCGCCGATATAAATACCGTCAAACATCCAACTGGCGACACCAATGATTGGAGCAATTGCCGCCCAGAACAAGAACTCTCGCCCGGCGATGCGCACATCAGGTGAGGTCGACATGAGATCTATCAATGCGGGACCTGCAACGAAGAACACCAAACCCAGTCCTACAGCTCCGCCAACGCCCCACTGAGATGCCATGATCGATGCGCGCCGAACTTGATGACGGTCTTTTGCACCAACTGCTCCACCCACTAGGGCTTCGGCAGAGAAGGCAAAGCCGTCCAGCGCAAAGGCAGTAATCTCAAGAAATTGCAGAAGCACCTGATTGGCGGCCAGATTGACATCCCCTAAATCGGAGCCGACGAAGAGGAATGTTGTAAATGCACCGGTCAGCAGAACCGAGCGCACCATGATATCGCCGTTCACCTGCATCATTCTGCGCAATCGAGCCGCATCAAAGATACGCGGCCAGTCTCGCCACTGATTGCCACCGAATGCGTCCGCGCACAGCCACAGACCCAGCGCCAAACCAGTCCATTCAGCAATCAGAGTGGCCGTTGCGACACCTTCAACCCCCCATCCCAAGCCCAGCACGAACCACAGGTCGAGAATGATGTTCAAACCATTCATCCAGATCTGCAGGACAAACACGCCTTTCGTGCGCTCGACCGCAATTAGCCAGCCAGTGACTGCATAAAGCGCAATGGTGGCAGGTGCCCCCCAGATACGAATCTGCAAATAGTCTCGCGTCAGCGATTCGACCTCGGGACTGGCCGGTGACAAAGCAAAGGCGCCCGCGAATACAAATACTTGCGTGATGATAAAGAACAAGCCGGCTGCTGTACCCAACAGCAGACCCCGCATCAATAGCGCCCCGGTCTCTGCTGTATCTCCTGCCCCGCGCGCCTGCGCAGCAAGACCGGTGGTTCCCATCCGCAGAAACCCGAAGACCCAATAGATCGTGGACAGAATAACAGCCCCGATACCGACCGCGCCAATCGGTGCGGCCTGACCCATTTGCCCGACAACACCTGTATCCACAGCCCCGAGTATCGGAACTGTGGCATTCGACAGGACAATGGGTGCAGCTATCTTCAGCACCCGCCTGTGCGTGATGGGCGCAGAAGCCTCGTTCATGTCTTAACCTTTGACGGACGGAGGCTGCGGCATCAGAAAATGTCCGGTTCCCTGCGCAAAGAGCTTGGCATGATTGTCCTGCCAGGCTTCGACCCGAACCGAGGCATAGCGGCGACCAGATCGGCTGACGAATGCACGTGCATAGGCATCGCGCGGCAATCCCGATCGCAGGTAATCGACGGTAAAGTCGATGGTCTTTGGAAAGCGGATGTTCTCATTCGTTATGATATCGTCAGCATCGATCTCACCGCTTTCGATCCGTGGAAACATATGTTCCCAACTGAGCGTTATGACGGCAGTTACCTCCAGAAAGGCAGCAGTCACACCACCATGGATGGCTGGCAGAAAAGGATTGCCGATCAGTTTTTCGTCAAAATTCAAAACACCGGTCAGTTCATCACCCCGGCGATCGAACCCGATATTGAGGAACCGCATGTATGGCACACCCTCGACGAGGGCACGAAGCGCTGCGTCACGTCTTTGCTTGACCACCTGCATGGGTTCGGGACGGGAGCGGGCCATCTTACTTGCCCTCCACGGTGAATGATCCTGTTGCTGTTGCAACAGGGCGTTCCTGATCGTCATCCATCGCAGTAGCCCGCACGAAGGCAACATTGCGCGTGATGTGATAGCAGCTGGCCCGGGTGATAAGCATCTGCCCCGGCGTTGCAGCACGCATGTAATCAATGCGCAGGTCGATGGTTGCAGTTCCACCGGGCGCCGAGGGGTGGCTCATCACTGCCGCTCCGCAGCAGGTATCCAGCATGGCCGAAACCGCACCGCCGTGAATCACGCCTGTACGCGGATCTCCGATCAGATCCTCGTTATAGGGCATGGTGATCTCAGCCTCGCCTGAGCCGATATGCGTCAATGTAAGGCCCAAAGCCCGCGCATGCGGGATTGCCTCGATGAACTGGCGGGCCAGAACTGTCTTGTCGACCATAGGTTTGCGTCCTTCTGAGTTAATCCCTTTATGAGCCTCAGTTGACGCAAAGGGCAAGCCTGCCTGTTGCGCTTGCTTTCATGACACCATAGGTTGCTGGCAAGGAGAACAGGGATGTCCGACAACCGTTTGTCATTCAAAGAGATGTGCGCTGAGTTCGATGTGACTCCGCGTACCCTGCGCTACTATGAGTATATCGAGCTGCTACAGCCGGATCGCGAGGGACGATCCCGTTTTTATGGTGCTCGGGAACGCGCACGCATGAAACTGATCATGCGCGGACGCAGATTCGGATTTCCGCTGGAAGAGATTCGCCAGTGGTTATTGATCTATGAAGATCAGGGAAACCAGGCCCAAATGGCGACCTTCGTTGAGATGGCTGATCGTCAGATGGAAGAACTGCGCCAACAACGGCAGCAACTGGACGAAGCCATGGACGAACTGACTCGCCTGCGGGATCAGACGGCGAAATCGCTGCGCTAGACGCCTCCGCCTAACGGCGCAGTACCTCAAATGAGCGGAAGCTGTTTTTAGGCTCGCGGGTCTTCCGTGAGCTAAGTTTCGTTGTACGTTTGAAGCCCGATGCGACCTTTACGTAACGGCAACAAAATTACCGAAATCCAACTTTACGCGACCGGATGTTACGTCAATTTATTTGTGACGTAGCGTCTGCATTACGTAAACGTCACTCTCATGTTGTAAAGCAGGCATCGACTGCGCAACTCATATCTCATGACGCCAGTGACCGAGAGTATGACCTATGACTGAAGATCTGATGACCATCCGCGAGATGTGCGAGGCATATGATGTCACGCCGCGAACCTTGCGGTTCTACGAGGCCAAAGAGCTTCTGTTCCCGATCCGTGAGGGCCAGAAACGCCTGTTCACGAAACGGGATCGCGCCAGGCTCAAACTGATCCTGCGCGGCAAACGCTTTGGTTTCAGCCTCGAGGAAATCCGGCAGCTTCTGGATCTGTACCACGTGGACGACCAGCAACTGACCCAGATGACTCGCACGTATGAAATCGCCTGCGAACGTCTGGCTGATATGGAATCACGTCGCGAAGAGCTGACTCAGGCCATCGACGATCTGAAGGAACAGTTGCGCTGGGGCGAGAAAGTCATCGCCTCGATGAAACAGGAAAAGAAGGCCGCCGAGTAACACCCTCGCCTGCCTGCCACCCGGACATCTGAATTAAGGGAGCTTCACATGCCCGTTTACAACGCGCCAACAAAAGATACGCAGTTCATTCTGCACGATGTTCTAAAAGTCTCGGAATCCGATATTCCGGGCTACAGCGAACTTGAGACCGAATTTACCGGCGCAGTTCTGGAAGAAGCAGGCAAAGTTGCCTCCAATGTTCTGCACCCATTGAACGTTGTAGGAGACACCGAAGGGTGTCGTCTGGAAAACGGTATCGTATACACCCCCACCGGTTTCAAAGACGCCTTCGAGCAGATGAAGGAAGGCGGCTGGACTGGCCTCGACATGCCGGAAGAGTATGGCGGCCAGAACATGCCCTATGTGTTGGGTACTGCTGTTGGCGAGATGTTCTCGGGCGCAAACCAGGCGTTTGTGATGTATCAGGGCCTGACGCACGGCGCGGCGTCGGCAATTCTGGCCCACGGAACCGACGAGCAGAAAAACAAGTACCTGCCCAACATGGTCAGCTGTGAATGGACTGGGACCATGAACCTGACCGAACCGCATTGCGGCACCGATCTGGGCCTGATGCGCACCAAGGCGGAACCGCAGGGTGACGGCAGCTACAAAATTTCCGGTCAGAAGATCTTTATCTCGGCTGGCGATCACGACATGGCCGACAACATCATCCATCTGGTTCTGGCGAAAATCCCCGGTGGCCCCGAGGGCATCAAGGGCGTGTCGCTGTTCATCGTGCCCAAGTTCATCGTGAACGAAGACGGCACCCCGGGTGAGCGTAACGGCGTTTCGGTCGGCAAGATCGAAGAGAAGATGGGCATCCACGGCAACTCAACCTGCGTCATGAACTATGACGAGGCGACCGGCTGGCTGCTGGGCGACGAGCACAAAGGCATGCGCGCCATGTTCACCATGATGAACGAAGCGCGTCTGGGTGTGGGCATGCAAGGGCTGTCTCAGGCCGAGGCTGCGTATCAAAATGCTGTCGAATATGCCAAGGACCGCTTGCAGGGCCGCGACGTAACAGGTGTGAAGAACCCGGACGGCCCGGCCGATCCACTGATCGTTCACCCCGACATCCGCCGTAACCTGATGGATCAGAAAAGCTTCACCGAAGGCGCCCGCGCGTTCATCCTTTGGGGCGCGACCATGATCGACAAGGCGCACCGCTCGGGTGACAAGGACGCGGACGGGCTGATCTCGCTGCTGACTCCGGTCATCAAAGGCTTCTTGACGGATGAAGGCTACGACATGACCGTGCAGGCACAGCAGGTCTATGGCGGCCACGGCTACATCGAAGAATGGGGCATGTCGCAATACACTCGCGACGCCCGCATCGCGATGATCTACGAAGGTGCAAACGGCGTTCAGGCGCTGGACCTTGTCGGTCGTAAACTGGCACAGGATGGCGGCAAGCATGTCATGGCCTTCTTCGAAATGGTCAAATCCTTCTGCAAGGAAAACGGTGGCAAGGACGAAGCCTATGACAAAGCGTTCATCGAACCGCTGAAAGCAGCGTCCAAGGACCTGCAATCCGCTGGCATGTACTTCATGCAGGAGGGCATGAAGAACCCGAACAACGCTCTGTCCGGTTCTTATGACTTCATGCACATGTTCGGCCATGTTTGCCTGGGCCTGATGTGGGCTCAGATGGCTAAAGCCGCTCAGGAAGCGCTGGACGGTGGTGCCTCGGACAAAGAGTTCTACGAGACCAAGATCAACACCGGCCGTTTCTACATGGCGCGCCGCCTGCCAGCGACTGCAATGCATCTTTCGCGCATTCAGACCGGCGCGGACACTGTCATGGCTCTGGACGCGGCGAACTTCTGATCACAGTCTGGGTCCGGGTAACATTGCCCGGACCCAACTTACCGGAGGAACCACATGCCAAAACGTTTTCGCCTGACCCGTCGATTTCCCGTTGCAATGACTGAAGACGGATATCGAAAGCTCAAAGCATTTTCGCGTGAGGCAGGTCTGGATGAAGGCGAGGCACTGTCGTTTCTCTTCGAGAATTTCAACAGCGTGATTGATGAGGAGAACCTGACCCACCGCCTGCGCATTTTCAATTCCGAGCTTGAAGCGCGGAAACGCTAACCACGCCAACCACCTGTTTCAGGTGGGCGTGTTTTCAGAAAGACAGACCAAAGGCATTCTGCCTGATGGTTGGTCTTTCTCGAAATACGCAAATGACGACTTCGCACCATGCGCCTTGGGAGGGGCGATCGCATGACCATCAAACTTCATTGCTTCGGAGAAAGTGGAAACAGCTACAAGGCTGCATTGGCCTTGGAAATGTCCGGACTGGAGTGGGAGCCGGTCTTTGTTGATTTCTTCAAAGGTGTCACCCGTACGCCCGAGTTTCGCGCCGAAGTGAATGAGATGGGTGAAGCACCTGTCCTGATCGACGGTGATTTCCGCACCAGCCAATCCGGTGCCATTCAGGCCTATGTGACCGAGAAGTCGGGCAAGTTTGGCGGTAAGGACCGGGAAGAGAATTACGACATTCTGCGCTGGGTGCTGTGGGATAATCACAAGCTCAGCTCGATGGCTGGCCTGACCCGTTTCCTGATCAATTTCCTCCCGGAACAGCACCGCAATCCCGATGTGATCGCTTTCAATCAAGGGCGACTGAAGGCGGCCTATCAGGTGCTAAACGATCATCTGGACGGCCGCGACTGGATTGTCGGCAATGGTGTCACCAACGCCGACATCAGCTGCTGCGGCTACCTCTATTACCCCGAACCATTCGGCTTTGACCGCGCCGACTGGCCCCATATCGACGCCTGGCTAACTCGCCTGTCCGAGCAGCCCAGTTGGAAACACCCCTATGACCTGATGCCCGGCAACCCGTCGGATCGAGCTTGAGGAGAAGACCCATGACCGAAGCTTATATTTATGACGCCCTGCGCACCCCGCGCGGCAAGGGCCGCAAGGATGGCAGCCTGCACGAGGTAACCTCGGTGCGCCTGTCCGCCCTGACCCTGAACGCGATGAAAGAGCGTAACAACCTCGAAGGCCACGCCGTAGAAGACGTGATCTGGGGCAACGTCACGCAGGTGATGGAGCAAGGTGGCTGTCTTGCGCGCTCGGCGGTTCTGGCCTCTGATCTGGATCAGTCGATCCCCGGTCTCGCAATCAACCGTTTCTGCGCCTCAGGCATGGAAGCTGTGAACCTCGCCGCGAACCAAGTCAAAGGCGGCGCTGGTGAGGCTTACATCGCAGGTGGCGTCGAAATGATGGGCCGCGTTGCCATGGGCAGCGATGGTGCTGCAATTGCCGTTGACCCCTCGCTGGCGATGGAGACTTATTTCGTTCCGCAGGGCATCTCGGCCGATATCATTGCGACCGAGTACGGTTTCTCCCGTGATGACGCTGACGCGCTGGCGGTTGAATCGCAACGGCGCGCCGCAGAAGCATGGGCGGACAACCGGTTCGAAAAGTCGGTCATCACCGTTAAAGACCAGAACGGCCTGACCATTCTGGACCGCGACGAATACATGCGCGCCGGCACCGACATGCAGAGCCTCGGAGCCCTGAACCCTTCCTTCCAAATGATGGGCGAGCAGATGCCCGGCTTTGACAAGGTTGCGATGCTGAAATACCCGCATCTTGAGCGCGTGAACCACATCCACCACGCCGGCAACAGCTCGGGCATCGTGGATGGTGCGGCGGCTGTTCTGATCGGCAACAAGGAATTCGGTGAGAAATACGGCCTCAAGCCGCGCGCCCGGATCAAAGCGACCGCCAAGATCGGTACCGACCCGACCATCATGCTGACCGGCCCGGTTCCTGTGACCGAGAAAATACTGGCCGACAACGGCATGAAGATCAGCGATCTGGATCTGTTCGAAGTGAACGAAGCCTTCGCCTCGGTCGTGCTGCGCTTCCAGCAGGCGTTCGACGTCGACCCAGCATTGGTCAACGTCAACGGCGGCTCGATCGCGATGGGTCACCCGCTGGGTGCGACCGGTGCGATGATCATCGGCACTCTGCTGGATGAACTGGAGCGTCAGGACAAGGAAACCGGTCTGGCCACGCTTTGCATCGCGTCCGGCATGGGTGCAGCAACCATTATCGAGCGGGTCTGATGCCCAAGCTGGATCTCTCTCAGATCCCGTTCAAGGGGGGCTCGTCCTATCCCGGCAAGCTGGCCGAGGCGACCGCGGGTCGATTCGTGCAGCGCGTCGGTGATGCAGGAGGGCTTTCCCAATACGGGGTCAACATCGTGCGGCTCGAGCCGCAAGGCATGTCCTCGCTGCGCCATTACCACATGGAGCAGGACGAATTTGCCATCATGCTCAGCGGCACCTGCGTGCTGATCGATGACGATGGTGAGCATGAGATGCAGCCCGGCGATTGCGCCGCTTGGCCCGCAGGTGAGGCCAACGGCCACCACCTTGTGAACAAAACCGATGCGCCCGCGACCTTTCTGGTGGTGGGCACGCGGACCCCGACCGAGACCGGCTATTACAGCGACATAGACATGATGGTGAAGGATGATGAGAACGGATTCTCCTTCACCCGAAAGGATGGCAGCCCGCTGACGGCTGACCAGATTGGAGATGACAATGACTGATTTCACTCTGACGAAAGACGCGGACGGCGTCGCCATTATCACCTGGGACGTGCCCGGGAAAACCATGAACGTGATGTCCTTTGACGGGCTGGCACAGCTGAGCGATCAGATCGATCAGGCGCTGGCCGATGACGAGGTCAAAGGCATCATCATTACCTCGGGCAAGGAGGGTTCATTTGCTGGCGGCATGGACCTGAACCTGCTGGCGGTGATGAAAGAACAGGCGGGTGACAACCCAGCTAAAGGTCTGTTCGAGGGCACGATGCAAATGCACGCCCTGCTGCGCAAGATTGAACTGGCAGGCATGGACCCCAAGACCAAGAAGGGCGGCAAACCGATTGCCACCGTTCTGCCCGGCACCGCTGCGGGCATCGGTATGGAGCTGCCCCTATCCACGCACCGCATCTTTGCAGCAGAAAACCCCAAGGCGAAGTACGGCCTGCCCGAAATCATGGTCGGCATTTTCCCCGGCGCAGGCGGCACCACGCGGATGGTCCGCAAGGTTGGCGCAATTGCGGCGGCTCCGCTGTTGCTGGAAGGCAAGATGCTGGACGTCAAGAAGGCCAAGGGCGCAGGTTACATCGACGAAATCGCAGCCGACCCGATGGCCGCGGCCAAGGAATGGGTGCTGAACGCCAAGGAAGCCGATCTGGTCAAGCCTTGGGACGCGAAGGGCTATAAGATGCCCGGCGGTGCCCCCTACCATCCCGCAGGCTTCATGAACTTCGTCGGTGCGTCGGCGATGGTGAATGGCAAGACCCAAGGCGCGTTCCCTGCGGCCAAAGCTCTGCTGAGCGCGGTCTACGAAGGCGCGCTGGTCGATTTCGACACCGCCCTGAAGATCGAAGCGCGTTGGTTCACCTCTGTCCTGATGAACCCTTCCTCGGGTGCGATGATCCGCTCGCTGTTCCTGAACAAGGAAGCGTTGGAGAAAGGTGCTGTACGTCCTGCGGGCGTACCGGATCAATCGGTCAAGAAGATCGGCGTCCTGGGCGCGGGCATGATGGGCGCCGGTATCGCGCTGGTGTCGGCTCAGGCTGGGATGGAAGTTGTTCTTGTGGACCGCGACCAGGAAGCTGCGGACAAGGGTAAGGCCTATACCGAAAGCTACCTGGACAAAGGCATGAAACGCGGCAAAGTCACGGCTGAGAAAAAAGAGGCCATGCTGGCCCGCATCACCGCGACCCCGGATCTGGACAACCTCAAAGGCTGCGACCTGATCATCGAAGCGGTCTTCGAGGACGTTGGCGTCAAGGCCGAGATGACCAAGAAGGTCGAGGCGATCATCCCCGAGGACTGCATCTTTGCCTCGAACACCTCGACTCTGCCGATCACCGATCTGGCCAAAGCATCCGTGCGTCCGGATCAGTTCATCGGCATCCACTTCTTCTCGCCGGTCGAGAAGATGTTCCTGGTCGAGATCATCAAGGGCAAGGAAACCGGTGATCGCGCGGTGGCCAAGGCGCTGGACTATGTGCGCCAGATCCGCAAGACACCGATCGTCGTCAACGATGCGCGCTTCTTCTACGCAAACCGCTGCATCATTCCTTACATCAACGAAGGTGTGCGGATGATTGCCGAGGGTGTGAACCCAGTGCTGATCGACAACGCGGCGCGTCAACTGGGCTTCCCTGTGGGACCAATTCAGCTGACCGATGAGACCTCGATTGATCTGGGTGCCAAGATCGCACGTGCGACCAAGGCAGCGATGGGCGACGCCTACCCGGAAAGCCCCTCGGACGATCTGATCTTCTGGATGGAAGAACAGGGCCGTCTGGGTCGCAAGGCAAACGCGGGCTTCTTCGACTATGACGAAAAAGGCAAGCGCGTCGAATACTGGAAAGGCCTGCAGGACAAGTACCCGCTGGCCGAAGACCAGCCGGACCTGATCGAAGTGCAGGAACGCCTGATGTTCGCACAGGTATTGGAAGCGGTCCGTGCACTTGAAGAAGGTGTTCTGGAAGACATCCGCGAAGGTGATGTCGGCGCGATCCTGGGTTGGGGCTTTGCTCCCTGGTCGGGTGGCCCGCTCAGCTGGCTGGATATTATCGGCTCGCCCTATGCCGCCGAGCGTTGCGATCAGCTGGCTGAGGCCTATGGCGAACGGTTTGCCTGCCCGGCCCTGCTGCGTGAGATGGCGGAAAAGGGTCAGAGCTTTTACGGTCGTTTCAACCCTGAGGCAAAAGCCGCTTAACAAACTGATGCAGGCGCATGATACCATGCGCCTGCATCATTCTCGTGGTGTTTGGTTAGGTCTGCCATTCAGGCCGCAGAAACAAGGCGGGCAAGTTAGGCCGGCCAGGACGTCCCGGTCGCCTTATCCCCGAAGGGGGGCGGATCGGAAAAATCGGTTCCTGCGGGATGGGTGCAGGCAGCGCACCCAACGGGTTTGCAAGGGCAGATAGGTCGCCCTTTTGCGCAATCAGTTCGGTTAAAGCCGCAGCTTCTTCTTCCTCGGCGACGGGATAGCTTATCCGGTTTGGCCTTGGCCGCATGCTAAAGCGCCCAGACGAGCAAAACGCCTGCAGTCCACCCTGAACAAAAATCACTTCATCTTCATCGAAGAACAGCGTGCGGACTTCGAATGTCGACCCAGGCGATTGTGAACTCAGCCTACATTTGCCGCTGAGCAATCTCGCTGGAACGACCGAAAAGCCACCAGCTTCGGAGTCGATCTTGCTGAGATCCAAGGCGACCCCCTGTTCCGGCATCAACCAGACTGGTCGTCCGTTATAGGCCGCTTGCGCAGGCACATAGATCGGCAGGTTTTCTGCGCGGGTTTCCCCTTCCGGTATGACAACCCGGTCAGCTGAGACACGTCTTACTTCTCGGAAACCATGATCCAGCGTGCGAACAAGATCGCCAACAACAATCTGCTCTACCAGCTTCCAACCACTGGTGGTCGCGATCTTTGTACCATGCAGAAATCCACCTCGACGGGCGGTGACCGCTTTTTGCGAACTTGTTTGATCAACACTGTCAGGCTGCTCTGAAAAACTACGAATACTCACTACTTCTAACACGTGCCTCACCCCCTTGTGGCACTTACAAATGATTACAAAGTGCTAGCACGGGAATGAGTGGGGTGACTTATTTTTGACATATTTGTGCCAGATTTGGGCCTGCATCTGGGATATTGAACACTCATATGGACACATTCAATCTCGTATATCTTTGTTTATTTCCATATTGGAAACCCGATATGTGCAGGTAATTTAGGCCTACATCCGAATCTTCGGGTATCTACCGCGCGGTCCATTTCCACGAAGTTGTACCGTTGGCTGTAAAGTAACGGGGAATTCTCGCTCTCAATCCGAAGTGCAAACCTGCTGCAACGCAAGCCCGGGATACTCCAAACGGATGTAGGGACAGATTGGCTTTGTTTGGACGGCACGGTAACTGCCAACAAAACGATAACCTGCAGCCTATCCCTCCTGAGGTTCAGCAGATGTGCGCCCTGCCCTCCAACCCAACAGAACACCAGCGGTGGCGATCAATCCAATTCCCGAAACCTGCATGACCCCGATGGTTTGCCCCATAGCGATCCATGCGAACATCGGGCCAAAGATCATGACCGAGTATTCAAAAACCGCCACGTAAGAAGGCTCACCAAGCTGATAGGCCTTGATCAGCATAAACACTGCAATAGTCGAACCAACGGCCTGAATCATGACCCAGGGCAAGGCCAGATCCATCGGCCACACCCAGCCGCGTGTCACAAATCCATCCGGCCCTTCAGGGGAAACTGTTGGAAAAAGCGTAAAGAACGCCAGCCCAATCGCACCGGCCAATCCAAGTGTCATGATCATGGCGGCCAACAAGGCCACCGTACTTTCGTTGGCGCAATGTGTGCGCGTCACGATCGCACTCAGCGCGTAGAAAAAGCCACCTGCCACGGGCAATAACGTCAAAACATCAAAATCCCCAGGATCAGGTTGCAGCACACACAGAATGCCCACAAACCCAACCATCACCGCCAGAATGCGCCAAGGTCCGATCTGTTGTTTTAACATCAGCGCAGAAATCAAAAGAACGAATATGGGTGAAGTAAACAACCCCGCCAGCGCTTGTGCGATTGGCATCAATGCCAACGAACTAAAATAGAACAGCATCGCTATAGTAATCAAAACGCTTCGTATCACGACGATGCCAAAGCGCTGAGGCCGCAGAGTGCCAAGACCCAATAGCGACAGTCCGGCTATCAGGGGCAGCATCAACATGGCCCGGCTCATATGGAATTGCCACAGGCCGATGGACTCGGCCAACCTGATTACAAAGTTATCGATGACACCGATGATGGCCATCGATGAAACCATCAGCACAGAGGCCAACATCGGCGAAGAGTGACTATCAGTCTGCATTCTTTGTCTCAAACAAATGTGGCCGTTTACCGGGCCAACAAATCCACGCTTCACGCTATCCAGCACATTTGCGAAACTCAGCGCAACAAGTTTGCGCCCCATGAACACGACATGCTAAGCTTTGATCAAACAAGAACGAGCAGTAACCAGTTCAATGACGGCACTTAAACAGTACCAGCGGATCGAAGCCACCGGTCTGTGGCGCCCCTCGCCTGATGATCAAAGGCGCGAGGTTGTGGTCTCGATTGGCGAAGCGACCCTTACAATCTCGGATTTCAATGATCGTGCTCTGACCCACTGGTCTCTTGCGGCTTTGGAGCGACAGAATCCGGGCACCTACCCCGCTATATTCAATCCGGACGGCGATCCCGGAGAAACCCTGGAACTCGCTGAAACCGAAACGACCATGATCGAAGCGATCGATCGCCTGCAACGTGCGATCGACAGGGCCCGCCCGCACCCCGGCCGCCTACGTTGGCTGAGTGTCGGAGGGGTTGTTGCAGCCGTTGCAGCCGTATTGCTGCTGTGGCTTCCGGGTGCACTGCAAAGCCACGTGGTATCGGTAGTGCCTGAAATCAAACGACAGGATATCGGCAACACGATCTTGCAGCGTATCGAACGAGTATCGGGGAAAGCTTGTGCTTCTGACGATGCTCAGGGTTCTTTGGACAAACTGGCCCAGCGCACCGGTGTGCGCCAGATCATCATCCTGCCAGCCGGAGTTAAAGACAGCATGAGCCTGCCGGGTGGCACCGTGTTGCTCAACCGGTCATTGGTCGAAGATCATGAGGATCCGGCGGTCGCCGCTGGTTACATCATCGCTGAACGAGCGCGTGCCGAACAAATCGATCCGCTTGACGATTTGCTCGATCACACCGGACCTTCAGCGGCATTCAGGTTGCTGACAACAGGCCAGCTCACACCGACAATTGTGGACACATATACTGAACAGGTTTTGGCAGAGCCACGTCCGGAAATTTCGGATGAGGATCTTCTCGCAGTATTTGCGCAGGCGGCATTGCCCTCGACACCCTACGCATACGCACGTGATATTACTGGCGAAACCGTTCTGGGACTGATCGAGGCCGACCCTATGGCGGGTCGGACACTCGAACAGGTTCTGCCGGACCGTGATTGGGTCCAGCTGCAAAACATTTGTGGCGACTAGAGAAGGCTACTTGGTACCGAACATGCGGTCACCCGCATCGCCCAGACCAGGCATGATATAGCCTTTGGAATTCAACTCGCGATCCAGAGCTGCCGTGACAATTTTTACATCAGGATGCGCTTCTTTCATGCGCGCGACACCTTCGGGCGCGGCAAGCAGGCACAGGAAGCGAATGTCCTTGGCACCTGCCTCTTTCAACAGATCAATCGCCGCAGCCGAGCTGTTGCCGGTTGCCAGCATGGGGTCTACTGCGATGACCAAACGATCTTTCAGCCCTTCGGGTGCTTTGAAGTAATACTGCACAGGCTTCAGTGTTTCTTCGTCGCGATAGAGGCCAACAAAACCGACCCGCGCTGACGGGATCAACTCCAGCACACCATCCAGCATCCCGTTTCCCGCACGCAGGATCGACACCAGCGCCAGTTTCTTACCCGCGAGGATTGGCGCATCCATCTCCTCCATCGGTGTTTCGATGTGGCGCGTGGTCTGAGGCATTTCACGCGTAACCTCATAAGCCAGCAGCAAGGTAATCTCGCGCAGCAGCTGCCTGAACACAGCGGTCGAAGTTCCCTTGTCCCGCATGAGCGTCAGTTTGTGCTGTACCAGCGGGTGATCAACGACAGTCAGATGTTCGCTCATGACTTCTCCAGTCTCTTTTTAACCCGTTCGCGGGTCTCTTCGTTGCAAAAGGCCGCGTTCAGGGCCGTATCGTTCAGCGCGGCAAAGTCTTCGGCAGTCCAGCCGAATGCTTCGCTCAGCATCTCATATTCACGCCGCATCGTCGTATGAAAAAACGGCGGATCGTCTGTAGAGACGGTGACATTAACCCCGGCATCGCGAAGACGCGCAATAGGATGCGCTCCAAAGTCGGGGAACAACCCCAGCACAACGTTCGATCCCGGGCATACCTCCAAGGTTACATCCCGATCGACAAGCTCATGCACCAGATCCGGATCTTCAATGGCCCGGACGCCATGACCGATCCGCTCGACTCCCAGATCGCGTACAGCATCACGCACGCTTTCGGGGCCACCAAATTCTCCGGCATGCGTCGTCAGGCGCAAACCGGCTTCACGCGCACATTCAAAGGCCCATTTGTAGTCGCCCTGTCGTCCGACGGATTCGTTTCCCCCCATACCAAAGCCAGTGATCCAGTCACCTGCGGTTTCGGCTGCGCATATCGCGCTTTGCCTGGACTGCTCTGGACCGAAATGGCGAACACAAGTGACAACGCCACGCAGAGTAATGTCAAACTTGCGTTCAGCTTCATCCGCAGCATCCTGAATCGCATTCAGATAATCCCGCCATGCATGCAGATCGCCACCGCCGCAAAAGTCAGGGCTGAGGAAGGTTTCGGAATAAACAACCCCGTTTGCGGCGCTTTCTTCCAGAATTGCCAGCGTCAGACGGCGAAAATCCTCGGGCGTTTTCAACACTTCGCAAGCAGCCTCATAGACGCTCAGAAAGTGTGCGAAATCACGGAAATCATAGCTGCCATCAGGTTTAAAGATACCGCTCAGGTCAATACGCTTTTCATGCGCAAGCTGTCGGATAAAGGCTGGCGGCGCTGCACCTTCGTGATGCAGATGAAGCTCGATCTTGGGAACGTCAGCGACGGTCATAGAAAATTCCTTCCCGGTCCTTGTGCCGGTATGTTCAGATGGTGGGCAATGCTGGCGGCGACGTCGGCAAAGTCAACCTGGCCAATCTGACCTGCCCCATGCCCTGCAATCAGGACCGGCACCTGTTCGCGTGTGTGATCCGTTCCGATCCAACTTGGGTCGTTGCCATGATCTGCGGTCAGTAGCATCAGATCACCCGGTCGCAGTTTTTGCATGATCAAACCAATCTCACGATCAAACCATTCCAACGCGCGGGCGTATCCGCTGATATTGCGGCGGTGGCCGTAAAGGCTGTCAAACTCTACAAAATTGGCGAATGTCAGGCTTCCCACTTCGGCCTCATCCGCCAAATTGGACAGATGGACCATCAGTTCGGCATCCGATCCCTTGCGCAGCGTATCGATCCCCTGCATCGAAAAGATATCGCCGATCTTCCCCACAGCATGAACCCTGTGCCCGGCATCCTGCACCCAATTGGTCAGAACCGGCGCGGGAGGGAGGATGGCAAAGTCCTTGCGGTTGGTTGTGCGGGTGAACCCCTGCTCCGGCGATCCGGTAAACGGGCGGGCAATGACACGACCCACTTTCATTTCGTGCAGGCGCGGTGCAAGAGACTTGCACACGTCCAGCAGGCGTTCGAGGCCAAAGCTCTCTTCATGCGCGGCAATCTGAAACACACTGTCAGCTGAGGTATAGCAGATCGGCCATCCGGTGCGCATATGCTCTGCACCCAACTCAGCGATAATCGCTGTGCCTGAAGCATGGCAGTTTCCCAAGATTCCCTCGGCCCCCGCTGCCTGAGCTGCAGCGAGGCTCAGATCATCAGGAAATGCGGGAACGGTGTCCGGAAAGTAATGCCAATCCCACGGCACCGGCAATCCAGCCAACTCCCAATGTCCCGAAGGTGTATCCTTACCCGGCGAATGTTCACGTGCGCAGCCCCAAGTGCCGGTGGGCTGAGTGTTCAAACCTGGTGTTTCTGCACCCGACGCCAATCGTACAGCCTCGCCTAGACCCAAACTTTCCAGATTGGGTAGGTGCAATGCGCCTGACCGACCATCTTCGGCCCGACCATCAGCACAGGCCTGCGCAATATGAGCCAGCGTGTTTGCGCCAAAGTCCGGGTTGTCGCCATTGAAAAACTGATCGGCATCAGGCGCACCGCCGATACCAACCGAATCCATGACAACGAGAAATGCACGGGTCACGCGGTTATCCTCTCATGGATAAGGCTTGGTGCTTCAGCTGGATCTGAACTAATCGTCACGGCCCGTACTATCGTCTCTGCGGCTTTCCTCGCTGCGTCTTCTCTTGCTGCGTGCACCACGGCAAGGGGAGCGCCCCTGCTGATATGATCCCCCAAGCGTACAATGCCAGAGATGCCGACAGCTGGATCAATCACATCGCTTTCCACCTGACGCCCACCGCCCAGCGCCACAACCGCAAGACCCAATGCCTCGCCATCAATCGCAGAGATGTAGCCATTGTCCTGAGCAGGTACTTCGAGAATGACGCTTGCCTCGGGTAGATAGCGCGACCAATCCTCGACAAACCCCAACGGCGCACCAACCGCCGCCATCATCCGGCCAAAGCGTTCGGCAGCCCGACCATCGCGGATCACATCGGCGATCTTCTCACGACCTTCCTCAGCTGTCGCGACAACACCAGCATCGGCCAGCAAAACGCCACCCAACTCGGCTGAAATCTCAGCTAAGGGCGTGTCATGCCCCGCCGTCAGGACTTTCATAACCTCCGAAACCTCCAGGGCATTACCCAGAGAAGAGGCCAGCGGCTGGTCCATATCGGTGATCACTGCCGAAGTCTTGCAGCCGGCAGCATTTGCAGTCTCGCTCAAAGCGGTTGCCAGCTTGCGCGCATCTTCAATGCTTTTCATGAAAGCACCGCTGCCAACCTTTACGTCAAGAACCAGAGCATCCGGGCTGGCGGCCAGCTTCTTTGACAGGATCGATGCAGTGATCAGGTCGAGGCTTTCCACCGTCGCCGTAACATCCCTGATCGCATATAGCCGTTTATCAGCAGGCGCGATCTGCGCGGTGGCACCAACGATCGCAGCGCCGGTTTCTTTCAGGATCTGAGCCAAACGATCCTGCCCAATCTGGGTACTAACACCGGGAATGGCTTCAAGTTTATCGAGCGTACCTCCGGTGTGGCCAAGACCACGGCCCGAGATCATCGGCACAAAAGCCCCGCATTCCGCAAGCGCAGGCGCCAAGATCAGGCTCACACAATCCCCGACCCCTCCGGTTGAGTGTTTGTCGATCACCGGGCCATCCAGATCCCATGTCAGCACATCACCGCTGTCTCGCATAGCCAGCGTAAGTGCGGCACGGCCTTGCGCGCCCAATCCACCCATACAGACCGCCATGGCAAAAGCCCCGGCCTGAGCATCACTTACGACACCATCGGCAAGCCCTTGAGCAAACCAGGACAGTTCCTCGGCAGTAGGCACCTCATGACGGCGCAGTTTTGCGATGATCGATCGGGCGTCCATCAGGTCGGGCCTTACATAAAGGAGGCGTTGAAAGCGCCGGGTAGAAGATCGGCGATCGTTGTCTTGGTTTCGACGCCATCAACGGTTGCCATTGTAACAACCACATCACCCTTGCCGAACTCGGCCAGTTTCTGGCGACATCCACCGCATGGGGGAACGGGTTGGGGGCTGGACGCCACCACATATACCTCAGTCAGTTCTTTTTCCCCGGCTGCGACCATGGCGGCAATTGCACCCGCCTCGGCACAGGTTCCTTCGGGATAGGCCACGTTTTCAACGTTGCAGCCTGAATAGACAGTTCCTGAACCAGACCGCACAGCTGCGCCTACTTTGAAGTTTGAATACGGCGCATGGGCGTTCTCGCGCACTTTCAAGGCGGCATCTTTGAGTGACATGGCGATTCCCCATTTTTTGATCATCTGGTCAGAAGTTCATACCCTAAATGAAAGCACCCGGGGATTTGAAGCCCCCGGGTGCCGTTTTACGCAGCGGTTTTCAGCCTAATCCAACGTCGTGTTGAATGTTCCCGGCAATGTAACCTCAAGCAGTTCGATGTCATCGGTCGGATCAGACAACCGGGTTCGCATTCCCGGTGGAATGACAAAGGCATCACCCTGCTCAAGCCGATAGGGATCACGACCTTCCCCCTCTAGCGTCACTTCGCCATTCATGACGAAGGTAAAGTGGATATCTGTGTCATGGCTGGCCCAAACCGGATCACCCTGCCCCCGCCGGACCACCTGAACTCCGGCAACGCCCTTGGTATTCTCTGCAATCGTAGTGTCCCGGCAGATGTAACCCGGCAATCGGAACGGAACCCATTCGGCGTCTTTTGCCTGATTATAGACGAACCGTTGCCCGTCCCATTCCCGATCCGGCCGGAAGTGCGGTGTTGGCAATTCCATTTCATGGTCGATCTCGGTCACGTGTTCAGCCGGTACGCCGATCTCGATTACCTGAACATTATCCGACGCCTCCAGCACGCGGTGCCGGATTTCGGGCGGCTGGATAAAGCAATCTCCAGCAGTCAACCGCATCTTCTGGCCCTGATCCTCGTAGACCACGTCCACCCAACCGTGAATGCAGAAGATCAGCTGAAATCCAACTTTGTGAAAATGAACCATGTCTGGGACCGGCCCACCATCGGGAATGCGGATGTGGCTGGCGATGATGGACCCACCAAGCCGGTCCGGCACCAGATCCCGATAGTGCATTCCTGCACGTCCGATAATCCAGGGGGCCTGATCCTTTAGGCGCCTGACCACATAGGAATGAACTGTTTCTGGCATGACCAGGGGTGGATTTCGCTCTTCAATCTCGATTCGCGTCCCGTTCGGGGCCACAAGACTGCGCTTTCCATCCGCAAAGCCATCCGGGTTTTCGGTCAGGATACGCAAGGTGCCCGGTCCTTCAGGGGCATCCTTCTCAATCCTCAGTCGCAACCCATGACCGGAAAAGACCGCAGTACTGGGATCATCAGCCGGATAAATCATGTCCATCCGCATTCCCAACACCTTGGTGTAAAACGGAATGTCATCTCGTAATTCTTTGGTTGGAATGCGGAATTCGGCTATGGTGTCGGTCATGCTATTCTCCTCTGCGGCGACAGTGTATGCGGGCAATTGTTTTTGCAAGACACTGCCTGAAAACATGCGGTTTCAATTCAATGTTTCCCCCGCGTCAGAAATAGTTTAGCACTAAACTAAATTTTGAACGGGAAGGTTTGCAATGTCCGATACACCCAGTCTGCGCCAGGCGGCACTTGAATATCACGCGCATCCGAAACCCGGTAAGCTGGAAATCAAAGCCACCAAACCGATGGCAAACGGACGTGATCTGGCCCGCGCCTATTCACCCGGTGTGGCCGAGGCCAGCCTGGAAATCAAAAGCGATCCCTCCAACGCCGAACTCTATACGTCGCGCGGCAATCTGGTGGCTGTGGTTTCGAACGGAACCGCCGTCCTTGGCCTTGGCAATATCGGTGCGCTGGCATCAAAGCCGGTAATGGAAGGCAAGGCCGTTCTGTTCAAGAAATTTGCGGGCATCGACTGCTTTGATATCGAGGTGAACCAACCCGACCCTGAAAAGCTGGCGGATATCGTCTGCGCACTGGAGCCCACATTCGGCGCCATCAATCTCGAAGACATCAAGGCACCAGACTGCTTTACCGTAGAGAAACTGTGCCGCGAACGGATGAATATTCCTGTTTTCCACGACGATCAGCATGGCACCGCCATTGTGGTCGGGGCAGCAGCTAAAAACGCCCTGCACGTTGCAGGAAAGAGCTTTGAGGATATCAAAGTCGTTTCAACTGGTGGCGGCGCAGCCGGGATCGCATGTCTGAACATGCTGGTAAAGCTTGGCGTGAAGCGTGAGAACATCTGGCTCTGCGATATTCACGGGCTTGTTTATGAAGGCCGTGCCGAGGACATGAACCCTCACAAAGATCAATTCGCGCAAAAGTCTGATCTGCGCACACTGGATGATGTAGTCGGCGGCGCTGATCTGTTTCTGGGTCTTTCAGGCCCAAACGTACTGAAGCCCGAAATGGTTGAGAAGATGGCCGATCGGCCGATTATCTTTGCGCTGGCCAACCCGACCCCGGAAATCTTGCCACAAGCTGCACGAGAGGTCGCCCCGAATGCGATTATCGCAACGGGACGCAGTGACTTCCCTAACCAGGTCAACAACGTCCTTTGCTTTCCTTTCATCTTTCGGGGCGCGCTGGATGTCGGTGCAACCGAGATCAATGACGAGATGCAAATCGCTTGCGTCGACGGCATCGCCGAGATGGCTCGTGCGACAACTAGCGCCGAGGCAGCTGCAGCGTACAAAGGTGAACAGCTCACCTTTGGCCCGGACTATCTGATCCCAAAGCCGTTTGATCCACGCCTGGTTGGCGTCGTTTCTTCAGCTGTCGCAAAGGCAGCGATGGACAGCGGTGTGGCCAAACGACCGATTACTGACCTCGAGGCCTATAAAGAACGCCTTAATCAAACGGTGTTTAAATCAGCCCTGCTGATGCGCCCGGTTTTCGAAGCGGCAGCTGTCGCCTCGCGCCGGATCGTATTTGCTGAAGGCGAAGACGAACGCGTCCTTCGGGCTGCACAGGCCATACTCGAAGAGACCACGGAAACGCCTATTCTAATTGGCCGGCCCGAGGTCATCGAAGCACGCTGCGAAAAGCTGGGGCTGGTGGTTCGGCCCGGACAAGATTTTCAGATCGTCAATCCGCACAATGACCCGCGATACTATGACTACTGGAACTCGTACCACAAGCTGATGGAGCGCCGTGGTGTGACCCCTGATCTCGCCAAGGCGATCATGCGCACGAACAACACCGCCATTGCTGCGATCATGGTCCATAGGGGTGAAGCCGACAGCATGATTTGCGGTACCTTTGGAGAATATCGCTGGCATCTGAACTACGTCGAACAGGTGCTGGACGATGGTGATCTGCGTCCACATGGGGCGTTGTCGCTGATGATCCTTGAAGATGGCCCTCTGTTCATTGCCGACACCCACGTTCGACAACTTCCCACGCCCGAAGAGCTGGCTGAGATTACCCTTGGCGCGGCTCGTCATGTGCGCCGCTTTGGCCTTGAGCCCAAGATTGCCTTCTGCTCACAATCGCAATTTGGCAACCAAGCCGAGGGGTCGGGCAAGCGCCTGCGTGAAGCGATCTCTATTCTGGACAGCAAACCTCGCGATTTCATGTATGAGGGCGAGATGAATTTGGATGTCGCTTTGGACCCGGAACTGCGGGAACGTATTTTTCCAAATTCTCGCCTGAAGGGCCCGGCAAACGTCCTGATCTTTGCCCATGCGGACGCAGCAAGCGGCGTTCGCAACATCCTCAAGATGAAAGCAGACGGCATCGAGGTTGGTCCGATCCTGATGGGTATGGGTAACAAGGCACATATTGTAACCCCTTCAATCACTGCGCGCGGCCTTTTGAACATGGCAGCAATTGCAGGAACGCCAGTCGCACACTACGGTTAAACTTGGCGGCGACAGGCGTGGCCGCCCTTTGCGTAAGGGGAGGTCACATGAAGGGACATTGTCACTGCAAGGCCGTTCGCTGGGAAAGCGAGGCCGAGATCGCATGGAGTTGCTATTGCCATTGCGCTGATTGTCGGCGCAATTGTGCATCGCCCGTGACTGCCTTTTTTGGCTTGCCACATGAAGCCGTCAAATGGTCAGGGAATGCCCCCAACATCTATCGATCTTCGGATGATGTCGAACGCTTGTTTTGTGGCGCCTGTGGCACCCAAATGGCCTATCGCAATGCACGTGATAAGGTGAACATACACCTTTACACTGCAACGTTGGACGATCCTGATACACTGCCACCACGCTTTCATGTGTTTCACTCGGATCACCTGCATTGGCTGAACATCCAGGACACGCTGCCACGTTACTCTAAATCGGCTGAGTGAATCGAATCTCGTTCAAAGTGGTATTTGCACCTTATGTTATTCAAATTTGCAAAATGATAGGAAGATTGCCTCAAATTCCTGCAAACCATGGTGTTTTGCAAAAATTTGCAACCCCAATTTCCTAATTCTGCAAATATTTCGCGATAAACTGACGCGTCGTCATTCGAGCTGCTTGCCCGATGTCGATTGGATGCCTAACACGATGCGCAGAGAATTTGGGAGGAGAAAGCCATGGCGTTTCAGGACCTATATGAGAGCTGGAAAAGCGACCCTGAGGCATTCTGGATGGAGGCTGCCAAGGGTATCGACTGGATCGAAAAGCCGTCCAAAGCCCTGTTCGATGAAAACGCCCCGCTTTACGAATGGTTCTGCGACGCCAAGGTGAACACCTGCTGGAATGCAGTCGACCGTCACGTCGAAAACGGACGCGGCGAACAGACGGCAATTATTTACGACAGCCCCATCACCCATACCAAGCGCGAAATTTCGTATGTTGAACTGCGCAATCGCGTTGCCACGCTCGCCGGTGCTTTGCGCGCCAAGGGGATCGGGAAAGGTGACCGGGTCATCATTTACATGCCGATGATCCCCGAGGCGCTTGAGGCAATGCTCGCCTGTGCTCGTCTGGGTGCCGTGCATTCGGTGGTGTTTGGCGGCTTTGCCAGCAACGAATTGGCAGTTCGGATAGATGACGCAAAACCCAAGGCGATCATTGCCGCCTCGTGCGGGATGGAGCCCGGACGTGTGGTCCATTACAAACCCCTGCTCGACGGGGCCATCGATATGGCCAGCCACAAGCCCGATTTCTGTGTAATCTTCCAGCGCGAACAGGAAGTCGCGCAGTTGATCGAAGGGCGTGACGTGAACTGGCACGGCTTTCAGTACGGTGTTGAGCCTGCCGAATGCGTTCCCGTATCAGGCAATGATCCGGCCTATATCCTCTATACCTCCGGCACGACCGGTGCCCCCAAAGGCGTTGTTCGTCCCACGGCGGGTCACCTCGTAGCATTGAACTGGTCAATGAAAAACATCTATAACGTCGACCCGGGTGATGTGTTCTGGGCCGCATCAGATGTTGGCTGGGTCGTCGGCCATTCCTACATTTGCTACGCACCCTTGATCCACGGCAACACAACCATTGTGTTCGAAGGCAAGCCCGTGGGCACGCCGGATGCCGGCACGTTCTGGCGTGTGATTTCCGAACACAAGGTCAAAAGCTTCTTCACAGCACCCACGGCTATCCGAGCCGTAAAGCGCGAAGACCCCAAAGGGGAATTGCTGTCAAAGTATGATCTCTCTCAGTTGAAAGCGTTGTTTCTGGCAGGTGAACGCGCAGACCCGGACACCATCGTATGGGCACAGGATGCACTGAAAGTTCCGGTCATCGACCATTGGTGGCAGACCGAAACCGGCTGGACGATTGCTGGAAACCCGCTGGGGATCGAAGAATTGCCAATCAAGCTCGGCTCACCAGCCAAGCCGATGCCCGGTTACGATGTGCAAATCCTTGACGAAGGTGGTCACCCGATGAAGCCGGGCGAGTTGGGTGCAATTGCGATAAAGCTGCCACTGCCCCCTGGGACATTGCCGACACTTTGGAATGCAGAGGATCGTTTCAAGAAATCATATCTGGAGCATTTTCCGGGATACTACGAAACCGGTGATGCTGGCATGATTGATGAAGACGGGTATCTCTACATCATGGCGCGTACCGATGATGTGATCAACGTTGCGGGTCACCGCCTGTCGACCGGCGCCATGGAGGAGGTTCTGGCCGCCCATCCAGACGTCGCCGAATGTGCGGTGATCGGAGTTTCGGATCAGCTCAAAGGACAGATGCCAGTTGGTTTCCTCTGCCTGAACGCCGGATCTGATCGGGATCACCCGGATGTCGTACAGGACGTCGTTAAAATGGTTCGGGATAAGATTGGACCTGTCGCAGCATTCAAACTGGCTGTTGTTGTTGATCGACTACCCAAGACACGTTCGGGTAAGATCCTGCGGGGAACTATGGTTTCGATCGCAGACGGCAAGGATTACAAGATGCCTGCTACTATCGACGATCCAGCCATTCTGGATGAGATTTCGATTGCTCTGAAATCCATCGGGTACGCCCAGTAATCGAACTCGGGGCGGTTGCCAGCCGCCCCAGTTGCGCAGCGGGGTTGCAACGCCCCGCAGACCTCCTACTGTGCCCCTAAACGGGAGGGCACATGGAACAGAGTGACATCTGGCGTCTCAGCGCCACGGAACTGACCGCGTTGACGCGAAACGGTGATCTGAGCGCTGAGGAGACAGTTCAAAGCTCGCTCGACCGCATGCGCGAAGTCAATCCAGCCCTCAACGCAGTGGTCGAGGATTTGGGTTCCGAAGCTTTAGAGCGTGCGCGTGCCCTGGACAACTCCAGAGCGCAAGGCGAGCCTACAGGTCCTCTTCACGGCGTGCCCGTGACCATCAAAATCAACGTCGATCAAAAAGGCCACGCCACCACCAACGGTGTGATTGCGCTTAAGGATGTGATCGCACCAGACGACGCTCCGATCGTCGCCAATCTTCAAAACGCAGGGGCCATCGTGATCGGGCGCACGAACACGCCAGAATTCTCGTTTCGCGCCGACACCGACAATCCGCTTCACGGCCGTACGTACAACCCCTGGGGAGATCACATATCGCCCGGCGGTTCATCTGGTGGTGCAGGTGCCGCCGTGATGGCAGGGATCGGAGCGCTTGCGCACGGAAACGACATTGGCGGCAGCCTGCGATTTCCGGCCGCCGCGAACGGCGCCGTTACCGTCAAACCCGGACTGGGCCGTGTCCCGGCCTGGAATCCGAGCCAGAAAGCTGAACGCGGATTGCTTGCACAATCCATGTCGGTGCAGGGGCTGATCACACGTTCCGCAGCCGACCTGCATCTGTCTATGCCTAGCCTCATTACTGCTGACCCACGCGACCCGTTTCATGTGCCCATTCCTTGGCGTGGTGAGACATTGAAGGAGCCGATCAAGGTCGCATTCACCAAAAACACATTCGGGTATGCCCTGCATCCCGAAGTTGAGAAAGCGTTGGACACGGCGCGCGAGGCGCTGGTTGATGCGGGCTATCACGTCGAGGAAATTGACCCACCCGATGTATTCGAGTGCGGTCGTAACGGGTACCGCGCGTTGATGGGTGAAGTCCTGACTATGATGAAGGGTGATATCGAAGCTGCCGGATCGCAAACGATACGCGATATCTTTGACGTATACTTTCAGGAGTTCCCACCCATTCTGGAAACTGACCTGCTGCGGATGATGGCGCAACGAAGCTACTATGCCCGTGAGTGGTCATTGTTCCTGCAGGACTACCCTTTAGTATTGTCCCCCTTCCTGCCGCAGCCTTTCTTTAGACCGGACAGAGATACCGAGGGGGCAGAAGGTGTGCATGAAGTGCTTGGGTGCGCAGTCTATTCCTACGCGATGAACTTCCTTGGGCTGCCTGCAGCATGCGTTCCATCACGCTTGGCGGATTTGCCCCAGGGTCAGCAGCCCATAAACGTTCAAATCGCAGCTCAGCGATGGCGCGAGGACTTGGCTGTCGATGCCGCTTTGGTGATCGAAGAACGCGTAGGCCAAATGGCACCGGTGCTTTGGAACAAAATGGACAAGACTGAGTAAACCGCCAGTCCAGATTTCCAGATAAAGACGCTAAACAAAATTGACCCCGGGTTTTTGTACCCGGGGTCCGCATAATAAAATATGCCCAGATTAGATAACGAGCGTAGCACCACCCACCCTCGCCAGCGCGAAAACTGCGCAATCATCCGAAAACGCCGTTTGGTGGCCACTCACTCCCACCTTGGCGTGTTCTCCGGGCAAGATCACGGTAACTCATTGTTAAGCCTGCGCATGTGAACCAGTTCACATAACGAATGCGATTTCCCGCATTTCTGAGAAAATTATGTGAATTGTTCTGATATTAGGCGCTCTTCAAGCCCATGCCCCGGGTCAAACAGTATTCGATGCTGAACCGAAGAATCTGAGCGAATCTCAACCCAGTCGATATCGGGAAATGATATCGAATCGGCATCTGCCATGACCGGGCGTTTGTCAGCCTCAAGTACATCAAAGCGCACTTGCGCTATTTTGGGCAGCAAAGCACCGCGCCAGCGTCTGGGGCGAAATGCAGCAATGGCCGTCAATGCCAGAACGTCTGAGCCAATCGGCAGAATCGGTCCATGCGCAGAATAGTTGTAGGCTGTTGAGCCCGCTGGGGTGGACAGCAGCGCACCGTCACAAACCAACTCGGCCAGCCGTACGCGGCCATCGACACTGATCTTCAAACGCGCAGCTTGCGGACCTGCTCGCAGTAGCGAAACCTCGTTGATCGCAAGCGCTTGGTGCGTTTTTCCGGATTGATCCATGGCTGTCATGGCCAGCGGATTGATAACTTCTTCCTCAGCAGCATTCAGGCGCTCGATCAGATCGGCTTGCCCATACTCGTTCATCAGAAAGCCAATGGTTCCGCGGTTCATGCCGTAGACGGGAATGTTCAGATGCTGCGTATTATGCAGCGTGTGCAACATGAAGCCATCACCACCCAGTGCCACAATGACATCTGCGTCCCGCGGTGCAGCATTACCATACAGCGCCACCAGGCTTTCCCGCGCGGATTGGGCCACTTCGACTTCGCTGGCGAGGAAGGCGATTCTCTTAGTCATGTTTTGCGTTTCCGGTGCTGCGCATTTGGTTCCGAAACAAACATACCTTTCCCCGATAGGCCAGACTTGACGCCGCAGCGGGCCAATTCGTCGCTTTACAGCCTTTCTCGGATGTGCCGTTTCCGATAGGAAATCCGCAAGAATCTTACCCAGCCATGTGGAGCGCCCATGAACGCCAATCTTCGTGACACCGGATTTTTCACCCAGTCCTTGTCTGACCG
>NZ_SMMF01000502.1:0-1413 GCF_009711355.1 Roseibium sp. RKSG952
GTTGAGGTCAAGCTAGACGGCTGACCCTCCCCAACACATCCAATCCGCAGGCCCCCTTGAGGGGCTTTTTTCATGGCCTAACGACGAGGCAAATCCAATGCAGACCAGCGAAAGAGGGCTCGCTTTCATCGCGGGCCATGAGGGCTTTGTGTCCAGAGCCTATAAGGACCCGGTGGGGGTGATCACCATCGGAACCGGTTTCACAAACCGGAGCGGTGTGTTTCGCCGGATCTGGGGCAAGCCGCTCAAGCTCGGGGACCGGATCACCCGGAAGGAAAATGACCGTATTCTGAAGGTGCTTTTGAACGAGGAATACGAGCCGCCCGTCTTGCACAATCTGCCCGAGAGCGGAGCGAAACAGCACGAGTTCGACGCCTGTGTGTCGGCGGTGTTCAATCTCGGGGCCCGGTTCATGAGCTGGAAAGCCATGAAGCTGTGGCGGGCCGGGGACAAGGACGGCGCGGCAGAGCATTGGGAGCGGAACTACAACACAGCCAGTGGCCGGACCCTGCGCGGGCTGGTCAGACGCCGACAGGAGGAGGCGCACCTGTTCCTGACCGGCCAGTACCCGGGACAGGCGGGCGAGGGCATCCCGCGCAAGGTTGAGACTTCGACACCGGCAAAATCCGATCCGGTGGTTGAGGAAGCGCAAATCATCTTGAGCGAGCGCGGGTTTGATCCCGGCGTGATTGATGGCTGGATGGGGCAGAAGACGAAAGCCGCCGTGCTGGCCTACCAGAAGGCACACCCGCATCTGGAAAATGACGGCATCCTTGGACCAGCGACCTTGGCGCAGCTTCGCCGGGATGCAAAGGCCGTGAAGGATACTGCGACCAAGGGGCTCGGCACAGTCGGCGGGGCTGGGGTCTCGGCGTTCCTTGCCGGGTTGCCGTGGGGGCTGATTGCCGGGGGTGTCGCTGTTGCCGTTCTGGCGTTCTTTGCGTGGCGCTACCGGGATGTGATCCAGCGGCGGGTGAACACGCTTCTGGGCCGGGAGGTGGTGTGATTTTCGGACTCTCCCATATCCAGCTTCTCGGCGCGGCTTTGATAGCCGCTTTTTTATTGGCTGGCGGGATGTACCTGAAAGGCCGCTCCGATGGCCGGGAGGCAGCCCGAACCGCGTCCCTGCAATCGACAATCGATCAGCTTACGGAAAGGAGCCGGACCGATGAAGAAATCTCTGAAATGGATGATCCTGCCATTTGCCGCGCTCTTGGTGGGCGGGTGCTGGCAGACGGTACATGTGACTGACGGGGCAGGGTACAAGCGGCTCACCCCCAACGGCGCTAGCCGAAGCTTCATCATTCAAAACGACAAGACATTTGCGCGGCAGGTGGCGGGCCATAACCGCCAGTGTAACAAAGATCCGGGGTGCCTATGACTGACGAACAAAAACAGCGTGAATGGCACTTG
>NZ_SMMF01000021.1:0-208 GCF_009711355.1 Roseibium sp. RKSG952
TCTACATCAAAAAAATTTGCGACAGAGCCTCATTATTTACTGGAACACCCTCCATCTCGGCCAGGCCGTCGAAATTCGCCGGAATGAGGGACTTGATGTGCCGCCTGAACTTCTGGCGCATATCTCTCCGCTGGGCTGGGCACATATCCTGCTGACCGGGGAATATCTCTGGCCAACTGATCGGACGGCTTAGAGTGTCATTCCGCCC
>NZ_SMMF01000599.1:0-2375 GCF_009711355.1 Roseibium sp. RKSG952
TCGAAACATGCATAATTTGGCCTTACGTCACAGACGTGGCGATGACACCATAAGGAATTGAGTGTCAAGGACGCGGTACGCGCCGCCACACGGTTAAGGATCCTTGACAATCAATTCCTTATGGCACGCCGGCCAGGAAGCTTTCCAAGGCGGCAAACGCCTTGAAAGGCGTTCCGAGAACATTTCATCTCCATCCCAAACAGATAATTATGGGCAAATTTGGCGCGTTCAGCTGCACAGACCAGCATTATGCGGAGGTCTCTCAAAAGAGATCCACAAGGGTCAAGTGACCTTGGTCCTGTCTTCGAGAGCTGAGAGAAACACTTTGGCAGATTCACGATGGGCACCCCGCTTTTCTTCCCCCATCCGGCCCCATGTGGAATATACCTGTGCCATCCTATGATTACCTCGCAACCTATCCGTGTTTCGATCGATAAAATCCCAATAAAGATAATTGAATGGACAGGCTGAACTCCCGGTCTTTTTTGAAATATCATATGAGCAATCGGTGCAATAGTTTGACATCTTCTTGATGTAGTTGCCACCGGATGCGTAAGGTTTGGACCCGAGAAGACCTCCATCTGCGAATTGGCTCATCCCGATCGTGTTCGGCAATTCCACCCATTCATAGGCATCCGCATAGACCGCAAGATACCACTCGTGGATCTGTTTTGGCTCCACGCCAATCAGCAGCGCGAAATTGCCGGTAACCATCAGCCGCTGGATGTGATGGGCATAGGCCTCTTCCCTGGTCTGCCTGATGGCTTCCCGCATACAGGCCATATCGGTTTCGCCGGTCCAATAGAAGGATGGAAGATCCCGGCTTGCGCCAAGATAATTGCTTTCCACATAGGCTGGCATCTTCAACCAATAGAGACCGCGCACATACTCGCGCCAACCGATGATTTGCCGGATAAAACCTTCGGCCGCATTCAGCGGCGCATGACCTTCATGATATGCAGCCTCAACCCTCCGGCACATCTCCATCGGATCAAGCAACCCGGCATTCAGATAAACGGAGGTGACCGAATGATAGAGGAACTTTTCTCCCGCCAGCATAGCGTCCTGATAGTCACCAAAGGATGGTAGCGCGGTCTCCAGAAAATGGTCGAAAGCGGCTTCGGCCTGCTGGCGGCTGGTTGCGAACCAGAACGGCTCCAAATCTCCAAAATGCGCGCCAAATCTATCAGACACCAGTTCCAGGACATCCAGAGTGATGGTATCGGGCTCAAAGCGCTTGGGCTCGGGAATAGCAAGTCCGGCCTTGGCCGGCTTCCGATTGTCCGCGTCGAAGTTCCACTTGCCTCCGGCGGGTTGCGCTCCGCCTTGAGCGGTGTCCATAAGCAGGCCCGTCGTCTTGCGCATTTCTCGGTAGAAATACTCCATCCGGAGTTGCTTGCGCCCGTCCGCCCATGAGCGGAACGCGGAGAGCGAACAAACAAACCGGTCATCCGTCAGAATGTCGACCGGCGTGTCGAAAGCCTCCGGCCATCCCTTGATCGCCTCCAGAACCCGCCATTCGCCCGGCTCGGTCACAACGACCCGGTCCGGGGCGAATTGCTTCACGTGCCGTTCGACTTCTCCGCTGAGTGACCCGGAATTGTCAGGATCCGGAAACTTGACATAAGTCACCTGCCACCCGGCCTCCGCTAGCTCGCGCGCGAAGTGGCGCATCGCGGAAAACACAAAGGCGATCTTTTTCTTGTGGTGCGGCACATACTCCGCCTCCCCGGCCACCTCCATCATCAAGACCCGGTCGCAATCGGGATCCCCAAGACGCAGGGACGGCAGTTTGGGGGAGAGCTGATCTCCCAGGATCACGATCAGATTTCCCATGGGTTCCCCGCATCAGGATTGGGCGTTGTTTTGGAAAATACGCATTAATCGTTCAATCCTATCACCGGGTCATGCGCCTTTTTTCACAAGCCGGTCTTTGAGACCCGCGAGGATTTAAGGAGTCTTGTCAACAGGCACAGAAAGGCATTGCCGGAGCGGCGATCATCCTGTATCAGAGCTGCACCGACGCAAGTCGCCGATCCGCACCCGTAGCTCAGCTGGATAGAGCGCTGCCCTCCGAAGGCAGAGGTCACAGGTTCGAATCCTGTCGGGTGCGCCAATTCTTTATTGTATTCCCGCCAAACTGCGTCGCCTGCGAACCGAGAATATGTTCTTGGTATGCTCAAGGTGATCTTGCGCCCCGCAATTGCGCCGTGGATTGCCCCCCTTCCCCGTGACCTGCTGTTGACAAGCTATCCAGAAAATGAATTGTCAAATTTGACATTGGTTCCGGGTGTGTCCGGATGAATAGGGAACACGGGAACAGCGTCCGGAAGCTTGCGCTGAAGCCGTGGCTGCCCCCGCAACTGTGAGCGGAG
>NZ_SMMF01000230.1:0-409 GCF_009711355.1 Roseibium sp. RKSG952
GTTTCGAGAGGCCGGAGGCATGCCACCATCAAAATATGCACATCCATCTCAGAGGCTTTCCGGCCGGTATCTTTGTTTTGCCGAACGCGAAGAGATCGCGTTGTATAAAGCACAGGGTCTTGGTGTTTGCGCGATTGCAAGGAAGATTGGCCGTTCTGCGTCGACTATTTCTCGGGAACTTCGTCGGAATGCAGCGACGCGTTCAGGAGGGTTTGAGTATCGCGCAACCACTGCGCAATGGCATGCGGATCGTGCGGCACGTCGCCCCAAAGCGACAAAACTGGCGCAGAACGACGCCTTGCGGCAATATATTGAAGATCGGCTTTCGGGTCAGGTGTCGGACCCAAACGGAAACATCCCTGTACACGACTCAAGCGACTTTCCGGGTGGACTTGGGCCAATACGTGAA
>NZ_SMMF01000053.1:0-227 GCF_009711355.1 Roseibium sp. RKSG952
TTAACTGTCCGCTTGGTTGACGTTTAAGGAAAATTCTGGAATTTGCATGTTCAGCGTGCCCTGGTGGCCGCTGTTTTGATTATTCCACTTTACAATCCGAGCCTTCCAGACATAATCAATACAACAGCCACAGCAAATACCAATTCGGCTTCAAAATATCTTCAGCAATCGTGCAAGCATTTTGCCCATAAGGTACCAGCAACCTGCAATACGACCCATGGTGAGGT
>NZ_SMMF01000331.1:0-619 GCF_009711355.1 Roseibium sp. RKSG952
GGAAGGGGTTTGCCGCGCTTCTGGATCAGATTTAGTGAATCAAAGAGCCTTCCTCTATTTTTGACCAATCTGCCAAATCACAGGCTTTACTGGACACCTTCCGATAGAAATTACGGCGTGTGTAACGCCACCACGATTGTCAACGGCGTAGCATATACAGCCTTTTTCACGTTGCAAAAGGATCGAGGGAAGATTGAAGGAAACAGGCACAACTTGGTTATGAGAGTGGAGAGTGCTTACTAGGCGCCTCAACCAAGCAAAGGCATGAAAGTCAGAGCTGCGGCGGCGATAGATGCGGTATTGAAAGGTAAAAAATTAAAGTTCCGCTAGGCCAAAAACAACCAAAGGGACCAACTCTCTCGAACGGTCCCTTGGCAATCTCGACGATCTCTTCGGCTTTCGCCTTATCCACCATCCCGGTTGGACTGCCTAAGCAGCGGAAGGATCCTTTCAGTCGATCTGGTATCCTTATATGTAACCAAGTAGCAGATCGCACCGGAAATTACAAGGGCTTCTGTAGCTTCAGATAAGCTAAAAACTCGCGCTCAATCTTATTTACAATAAAAATTTGCCTTGGGAAATAAGGGTCGGTGGATTCAGCCACGAAGTGCAACGTTTG
>NZ_SMMF01000220.1:0-391 GCF_009711355.1 Roseibium sp. RKSG952
GGCTGTTTTTTACGGTGGGTCTCTCCTGATCCAGCCAGACATGGGGTACGGAGTGTCAATCCGCCCCGCAGCGTGCCCAACCGGGGAGCCGCTCCGGTACAGCTGCAAGCCCGGAGCCATCCCGCCGGACCGGAGGCGGTGCCGTTACCCCGACCTCTCAGCCCACGCCCGATCCCGATCCCCCTGCCGGCCGGTCCGGAACAAAGGCCCCTGGTGAGCGGAACAGGCTGATCATACGGCAGGCGAAGGCAGTGTTGGACAAGTTTGCAGTCGATTTTTGAGACCTCTGCATATTGCAGGTCTGTGCAGCTGACCGCGCCAAGTCTGCCCGCTATCATCTATTCGGGATGGAGATGAGGTCTCCTGGCCAGCTTGTCATAAGGAATTGATT
>NZ_SMMF01000269.1:0-478 GCF_009711355.1 Roseibium sp. RKSG952
AGATAGAATCGAAGAATTTCCTCCCGCGTCTCAAAGCGGCTTTGTAAGCGCCAAGACTCCCTTTCTCAAACGTCGTCCTAGTGCCGTACTTTGCCGCCTCATTACGAAGCTCGTCGTCAGTCCATCTCTTACGGAGCAGCTTCATATGCCCACAGATATCGTCGAAGAAACCCTTTCCACGCTCTTTGGCCGACTGGTAAGCGCCATAGCTACCCTCCATAAACGCCGTCCTGGTGTCGTACTTCGCCGCCTCATCACGAAGCTTGTCATTGGTCCATGTCTTGTAAACAGGGTTCATATGCACGCAGATTGAATCAAGGAATTCAGTTCCTCGTCTGCTAGCAGCTTGGTAGGCGGGACTATTCCGTTTTTGAAATTCGACTCGCTTATCGTACTTCGCCGCCTCATCACGAAGTTCGTCGTCAGTCCAAGTCTTCTGGACTGGTGTCATATGCTCGCAGATAGAATCGAAGAATTT
>NZ_SMMF01000631.1:0-2758 GCF_009711355.1 Roseibium sp. RKSG952
GCTTGTAACCAATATATCCACGTCGCTGTCTATGGAAAAACCCCCGCGGGCAAGCGAACCGACTAACTTTACCTCGACCCCGAGCGCCGCCAACATGATTTTTTTTCTATCATTGGTGGCGCTCGTTCTTTAGGTCAAGCGACCTTCAGTGTTGATCTACGCTCGAAGTCGGAGTCGAAATCCCGTCCGAACTCCTTGCGCAGCGCGATGATGCCTGCTTCCAGTGTCTCGCTGCCCTGTTGAAGGCACCAGTCGCGGAAATCGTGCGCGAGTGCGATTTCCTCCTCGGTCGGAGCGAGGCCGTCTGGGCGCCAGGTGTGCTCGTATGTGAATTCCTGTTTATTAATGCGGTTTCGGATGATGCGGTCCTTCATGCTTCGCATCTGCTTCCAAAAAGAGTAGTAGGGAAATTTAACCTTCGTCATGTAACGCTTCGCGTCCTCCAGAACGACTCCCTCATGGTGAAGGCCGTTGATGCGGTAATTCATGTCCTTGGTGACGTTGCTCATCCAGCGCTCAAGGGCGTTGAAATCCTTGAAACGCATGGCCTGCGTCTTGGTTGTTAGGTCGAATTTCTTCCCGATCCGCTCAAGAATTTCCTGCGGAGCCTTATCGAATTCGGAAGACCTGCGAATAATGTCCAGCAGGATCATATCCGGCTCATCGTATTCGATCATGTGAGGATCGTTGACCGGATCGATCACCTCGAACGTCATCGAGGATTCCGTGTCGCGCAGGTATCGCTTCAATTCCTCGAGCTGCCGTTCCGACATCTTGCTTTCGACGATCGTGCGGAAATAGTCTGCAAACTTTCCTTCTGGAGTCGACTTCGACGCGATGAAGAGGCTGTCGGTCTCGGCATCATATCCGATGTTGCCAAGGAAGCCGTTTTCCTTGATGTAGGCGGTCACTGGGAACTCCAGGTGTTCGGCCAGAGCCTCCATGGAGGTTTCCTCTGTCTCGCCGATGTTGAAGAACTTCTCGTAGCCTCGGGAGATGATTTCCCGCGTCTTGTTGTTGAAGAAGAAGCCGCGCGCTTTCACCACGATATCGTCCCAAGCCTTGTCGTAGAAAACCTTATTCGTGAAGTTCAACGAGGAGACGTGTGGGTGGCTTTCGGGCGTTTTCTCTCGCACGCCGCTGTGTGCGCGCATCGTCGCCAGGAGTTCCTCGGAAATTTTCGTGTCTTCGGCCGTCATGTTGTCCTCCAAAATCCAGTTCGGGTACTTTTTTCGCTGAGCCTTCCTTGAATCGCTCAGCACCGTCTCCAGTGCCAAACGCTCGCGGAGCGACCGGAATACGTGATTCCTGTATTCGCCTGCCGTCCAGCCATCGCGCGAGAGCGTGCAGGTTCTCAGGAAGCCGCCGTGCTCGACGGAGTCCTCGAGATTGAAGGACCTCGGTGTCGCCTGTACTCCCATGCTGCCGTGGTTGCGGTGTCCGTGCACCTGATAGCCCTCGCTCGTGTTTTCGTCGAACGTCGTATCGATCGGGTGTTCCCAATTTCCAACGCCCTTGGAGAAATCTTTGAGCGAGATGAGTTCCGGGTGCTCGGGGAAGTGTGGCATTCCCGCGTGGGTCACGAGGACCTGCCGCCCGTCGTACACGTATTTCAGAAACTCGCGCGCCTTGTTGCACACCCTGTCCGCGTCGGCTCGTGTGATGCCTTTCTTGATCAGCTGCGGCAACGTCCGGAATTCGAATTCATTGCTTACGTGGGTCATGCCACGAGCCCAGCGATGCAGGTGGTCTTCGTGGTTCCCCCAAAGAAGGAACACATTGTTGCGATCAAGTGCGTTGTTGACGAACCAACGCAAGATTTCGCCGTTCTCGATACCGCGATCCAACAGATCTCCCACAAAGACGTAGGCGGTGTCGTCGCGCAGCCCACGCGCTAGCGGTCCGTTCGGCCCGGTCAGAACTTCGAAGGTTCCCTGAAGGTCACCGATGTGAACGACCTCGCGGTATCCACTGAGGTCCAGAACGGGTTCTTTTATCCAGTTCCACAGTCGATCGAGCAAGGCACCTTCCTCGTCCCACTGAAGGTATTCGATGCCCGTCGTATCCAGGGTCTCCTTGTTCAGACCCTCGTGAATTTCGCGAATTCTATATTCAGTCACGCGCCGCGTCTCCGGTCGTCCTTTGTTGTTTTCGATCGCTTGTTCCACCGGAAACGTGCTGAGGTCGGCAATGCAGATCCGATACCTGTGCTTGTGAGCAATTTCTTTGAGGTACTTCAGCTCCTGATTTTGTGGGGGTGTCGACCCCGAGGCCGGAGTTTTCTTGCTCTTGCTGCCCATGAGCGTGGTGTCGAGCGCGATGAGCTGCCCTTTCTCCATTCTGGACTCAAGGGTCTCTCGGAGGATTCGGAACGTGTTGTGGTTGTCGTCCTGATTTTGAATGAGGCGCCCATCGAGCGTTAGCATGGGGCTGTTGTTCACCTTTCGGATATCGTCCGCCGACAAGGACCAATCCTCCAGTCCTAGTTCGCGCAGAAGGGTTGTCTTGCCCGATCCCGGGTGTCCACGCATGACGATGAGTTTGCGCACTTTCTTCTCCGTTTTTTCGTTCGCATCAAGGATACATCCCGCCATCGCAATTCCAAATGGCGAGTTTCGGTCACGCTCCCTTCTTGATCGGTTTTTGTCAACATTTAAACGCTCTCTTTCTCCTATTTTGTTGACACAGGAGCGTTTAGGTGGGATTCATCTGAACAGTGCGCTGAAAACCCCGTCCTTCAGGGCGGGGAAGACGTTAA
>NZ_SMMF01000329.1:0-616 GCF_009711355.1 Roseibium sp. RKSG952
GCTTCCGGAATATATTGCAACGCCATGCCGTCTTGCTTCACCGCCTCGAGGCAGAGCTCCGGTGTCTGGTGCTGACCAATGTCCCGCTTTGTCCTGTCGAGCCGTGTCTTGCTCTTGTCAGACACCCCTCCACCAAGTTGCCGGCTCAAAAGCACAAGGAGCTTGCCAGCGCAGACGTTGGCAAGATTGGCAAGATATGTTGTGCGCTTGGTCATTAATGAATCCTTCGATTTTTGGAATCCAGGATTTTAAACTGGAGTATCCGAGAATATTTACCGGCTGGACATCGCAGACAGGTGACCAATCAACGCCCGATTACCCTTGACTACGCCTGTACTTCCTATACGCAAGGAGGCCGTTTCTACCGGGGAAGCATGTGTTTCAATGTCTCCAGGATATTCGTGGCCACCCATTCAGGTTGACCCACCTCTCCAGGACATACCTTTGGATTCCGGGGGGCTTCCGAAGAATATTCCCTTTCCTTTTGCTTCACCGCCTCGCGGCAAATCCCCGGTGTCCGGTGTATTCTCGGTACATAGAGTAACGCTCTACAGTTTTGCCTAACCGCATCGAAGCAAAGCTTCTCCGTCCGAAGGTCTTGCGGCACATATTGCAG
>NZ_SMMF01000489.1:0-1282 GCF_009711355.1 Roseibium sp. RKSG952
TGCGAAGGGGTTCATTCTACTTCCCCGCAGGTGGGTCGTTGAGCGTACCTTTGCGTGGTTTGGCAGAAACCGCAGGCTTTACAAGGATTGTGAGCGAACACTGAAAACAGCACAGTCCATGCTTTACCTCGCGAGCATTAACATGCTTTTGCGTCGATGCTCACGGAACAGCAACTTATGATTTGTATCCCGGATGGACTCTGATACTCTTCGTAGACTTTCCGGCGCGATCCCCGCAGTTCTTCAAGAGCTTCCTTTGTCTCCGGAACGTCGCTGTTCGACATCGCAACATCCGCGACCTGGAACAGATCCCGCACCACGTTCATGACCATCTGAAGCGCCATAGACTTTGCCACTTCGTCTGACAGGCCGATCGCAAACTCCGGACTGGATACAGCCGCGCGCTTGGTGAGCGAACCGAACGTGCTTGGCATATTCGCAAGGAAGGCTTGTTCTTCATCGGTCACGGATGATGTATTCAATGACCACTTCGTTATCAGGCCGACGCTCGAATCACTTCCGACCAGCACATCCTGAAGCCTCTCGACGAGACTATCCAAGGTAACAGTTCTTCGTGCTCCTGGGTTCGACATGCATTTTTTTTGATCACTGGCACATGAATAGACCTCGAATGTCCCCCCTTTGAGCAAGTCTTCAAGTGTGACCAAGCCTCCGGGCTGGGTTATGACATTGTTGACCTTGCCTTTGCCGTCTTCTGCTTCTTTCAAGTCTGTAACAACAATCGAACCCGTCATGGACAGGATCGTCTCCAGAAGATCGTCATCACCGTACCGGAACCAGGAAGCGGCCGAGTTTTTCTTCAGCTGCATCCAGACAATATTCCCAATGGTGGCATTGTATGTTTCAGATCCATTTTCCTGGGACATTTCAGTCCCGCTTTTCCCATCCGAGGCACTCCAAGCCTTGAAGAAATCTCTCACCATACCCGTTGCAGTGGCGTCGGTTTCACCCTCTACGATCCGTTTCATGTTCATCGCGCCAAGTGTGTCATTCACCAAACCTTGCGCGAGCTGGCAGGAGTTCCCGAAATGTTGGTTCAGAGCCAGGATCTTGCGTTGGATGGTTTCGATAACGGAGGCAATATCTGGCATCGCCGTTTGCAAGGCCAGCTGGAACGCATAGCCGGCTGCATTCGCACCGATTGAACGGAGCAACTGCGTATATTGTTCTGAATTTGCAAACGAGAACGCTCCGCCGTACAAGTCAATGCCGCCACATCCCGCTTTATACCAAGTCCATTTGAACGTGACACATATTTAAG
>NZ_SMMF01000253.1:0-437 GCF_009711355.1 Roseibium sp. RKSG952
CACTAAAATCCCCGTCCTTCAGGGCGGGGAGAAGGTAAAATTGTGAGACCACAGGTAACTATGTTACCTGTCTAGGGGCTGAGAGGGAGTAATCTCGACCAGCCCTTGCGCTTTTAGTAGCGGATGGAGGCTCCCATGGAAGAATTTACATGTTCAGACCTCGCTCGTAAGGGCGCGAATCAAGATATTGCTCAGCCTCAAGACAACAGGAAAGCCCGGCTGGAAGCCGCCCTAGACACCACCGCCCGTCTCGTCTTGCGCTTCGGCGAACCCTACCTACCGTTCTTCCTGAAGATTGAAGCCGAACTCACGGCACTAGACACCAAACAAGATGCACTGGCTCGGGCGAGAAAAAGGGTTGAGCTTTTTTAAGCAGTTCCGGCAGTTGAACCGCGCGGAACCAGAATCACAGGACACGGGGCCTCTGCCACCACACG
>NZ_SMMF01000713.1:0-5291 GCF_009711355.1 Roseibium sp. RKSG952
CTCCGTCCTTCAGGGCGGGGAAGACGTTAACAGTTCAGAAACCCGTCCGAAAAGACCCTCCTAAAACGGTTCTCGTCTGATACCGGCGACTTGAAACCATTTGTCCATTTCTTTCTCCGGAGTTACTCAGACAGCAGCAACCTTGGAGACTTTTCATGCCCGCAACCCGGTTTTTACTCTCCCCAGCGCCCGAGGACGCGTCGCAGCTCTTCATCGAAACTCTCGAACGCGCCTATGAACTCGGTGAGGTGAACGGCGGCTCGATAGACTGGAACGATGTTCAGGACGCACTCGCGTCCGCAATCAAGATGTTCCCCGGCCAGGCAGACGAACTGCTCAAGCTTGCCGGCGAGAACGAAGCGATCATGGCGGTGTTTCCGGATGGCCACGATCCGGCGGCCGCCGAATTGGCTGCGGCCAAACTCATTCTGGCCTAAAGGGATCCGGAAAACGTGTCGTGGGACGAAGTCGACCAGGCTCACAGCTACCTGCATGACGATACGTTCAATCCGCAACCGTAATTTAAAGGAGAGACACAATGGTGACCATCATTTCATCCGAAAACTTGGCCGTCGATACGGCCGCAAAGACACTTCCAGGCGTCGACAACGAAGGTTGCCGGGTTCTCAATCCGACCGAACTCGAGGGCGTTACCCTAAGGGAACTTCTCATTCACGAGGAAGACAACGACCTTGAGGCGTGGTATCTGAGCGAAGGTGGTCAATTCATCCGCAACGTCGGGAAACCTCACTCCCGCTGGATGCACATGAGCACCGACGAAGCGTGGTTCATCATTGGGGATATCGTAGACGACGAAACTCTCGAACGGCTCCAGGGAGTCGGATTCTTCACGGATGCGAGCCCCGCCCCTTGACCCAGGGGCGCGGCAAACCCCTTCCTCCAGGGAGGCGAAGACGTTAAAACTGGACGAACGCGAAAGGAAGACCTTTGTCGAGAATCTGGACCATCTCAGATCTGCACCTAACGCCCAGCCAAGCGAAGGAGCGCTCCCTTCTCAGCGGCGGCATGGAGGCCGTCTTCGAGGCGCGTGAGAGTGCGGATCTTTGCATCATCTCCGGAGACATCGTCGACCAGGGCGGGATCGCCGACGGCCTAGGGTGGATTTACCACTTCATCGGGAAGTGGATCGACACCTACGTCGTACTCGGTAACCACGACTACTTCGGCTCCAGCATCACCGGAACGGAACGCGAGGCGAGGGCGGTCTGCAAGGAACTCGGCATGCATCTGATCGCGAACGATTGTCTCAACGTCTCGGACGATCTGCGTATCGCCGGAGGAACGCTTTGGACGGACTTCTCCCTTTACGACAAAGGGGACGGCATCGCTCAGGCGGAAGCCATGGTGCACGCGAAGCACGCCATGGAGGACTTCTCCACCGCGATCGACCGCGATGAATTCAGCGGTTCCATGATCAAGAACCTCAGTCCGGCGGACAGCGTCGCGCTCCATCGGGAGACAGTCCGGTTCATCAGGAACGCTCTCTCCACCCCGTTCGTCGGAGCGACGGTCGTCGTGACGCATCACGCACCGCATCCGGGATCCATCATCGAGAACTTCTCCGGAGACCCCTTGTCCGCGGCTTTTTGTTCAGACCTTTCGCCCGTGATCGAGGAGTTCTCTCCGGAACTCTGGATTCACGGGCACACGCATGCGTCCCTAGACTATGTCGTCGACGGGAACGGCGGCGGAGGAAGCGCCCGCATCGTCTGCAATCCGCGAGCGGCGCGCGACGATAACTTCGAGTGGGGGAAGATCGTAGAGGTTCGACCAGACAGGGCCTTGAGGCCGGCCACGAGCCTTTCGCGCTAATCGACAAGGAGTTCCTGCTTCGTATCGAGTCTCTGGTTTGAGAAAAATCAAAACGACAAGACGAACAATGCAACACATCGCGAGCAACGTCATGAGTCGAATTCGTATTCTCTCCGATCTTCACCAGGAGTTCGTTGGAGATCCTCGCTATGGAAAACATCCACTGGCGAAATTCGATCCCGAGACGGAGATGGATAGCGACTTCGACTATCTCGCCATCGTCGGAGATCTCGACGTACCGCTGACGCGTTCTCTTGAATGGATCGCCGACAGGTTCCCAGGCGAGACCGTTCTATATGTGCCGGGCAACCACGATTTCTACAGCAACCCGGGGAAACACGAGACTGGCTTCACAATGCTGGAGCAGATTGATGCCGGACTAGAACTTGCGGGCAAGCTCGGCATTCACCTTCTGCATGACCGCGTTCTTACAATTCCCGATGACGGCATCCGCTTCATCGGCGCTACTCTCTGGACCGACATGACCACCGTTGGCCTTGGCACGAAGCATTCGAAAATGGCGCAGGCCGAAGGCAAGAACGGGATGAATGATTACAAGAACATCAAGCGCGAATCCACGGCGAGACCAGGTAAGCGGAAGCGTGTCCGGGCGCAGCACATCGCAGATGCCCACGTCGTCTCTCGCAATTTCATCGAAAGCGCGCTTGCGGTTCCCTTCAATGGCGAAACCGTTGTGCTGACCCATCACGCTCCGCACCCGGAAAGCCTATGGGGTGAGCCAAATCTAATCGATCTCGCATGGTGCTACGCATCCAATTTGACATCGATCCTCGAGTCCGAGACGGCGCCGGAACTTTGGTGTCACGGCCACATTCACGATAGTTGCGACTATCACATCACCAACAGCCGGACCCGCATTGTTAGCAACGCACGGGGATATGCGTTCGCGGAAGATCCCGCGAAGAGGGCGGCTGCGTTCGACCCCAACTTCACCGTCGAAGTCGGGCACAGGCCGGGGGTGGAGCCGTGAAGTTATGGACGGCCAGCGATTTGAACTCTGAGATGCAAGCTTTCTCCCTGCCGTCGCCTGAGGATGTTCCGAATGCCGGCGTCATGGTTATTGACGGCGATTTTCACAACGCACTGGCAACAAGGGGTCACATTAACGATCTGATCGAGATCGTCGGCATGGGTGTCGTCATGGTCGCAGGAAACCACGAATTTTGTGGCGCCGGTATCGAAAATGGTCTGGAGTTCCTTCTGGAGATTAACAATCCGCGACTACACTTTCTCCAGAACGACAGCGTAGTGCTCGGCGATGTCTGCTTTGTCGGTGCGGCGCTCTGGACGGATTTAAAACCCTTCGGAGAAGAGCGCATGAAGGCAGCGAGGGAGTTGGCGCGATCGAGGATGAGCGACTTCGTTCAAGTGTGGCGCTACTTGGATCCGAATGAGACCGAAGACCTCGCAGACGAGATGGCGGCAGCGCACGCCGAAAGTAAGGCGTATATCTCCAGCACCCTGACAGAGAACTTCGGCGGTCCAACCGTCGTTGTGACGCACCATGCGCTACACTCCGAGTGCTGTCATGAGAAGCACAGCAAAACGCTTCTGAATGCAGCATTCTCCTCTGACTGTCGTGATATATTGCGATGAAAACGAAATCCGGCAGCCGGATCTCGTCATCGACACAGACATGCTTCCGCGCTTTCGACCGGGAAGGACAGCCCCGCAATGAACCTTCCGAAGCCAACAGGCCCAAACCCAAAGCCAGGTTGGATCGTCATCGACTTCGAGGCATCGTCATTGAATGACGGCTCATACCCCATCGAACTCGGGTACTGTGACCTCGATATGAACTCGGGCGGGTTCCTTATTAAACCGAAGCCTGAGTGGGCTGACTGGCACCCTGATGCGGCCTCCGCACACGGCATTCCGAGAGAACTCCTGTTCGCCGTCGGCATTCCGATTCGCGAAGCGGCCGAGCGCATCAACTACATGGCCGATAGCGGGAAGTCCTTCCTCTGCGATGGCGGGGCAAGCGACCAACGCTGGTATGAGGCTCTGTTTCGGGAAACAGACACAGTCCCTGAAATCATGACACTGCGGGATTTTGATCTCCGTCTGAACGCGGCTGCCAGCCTTCACAAGGATCTGGGCAACAAGCTCGGAGACCTCGATGTCCTATGCGAGATGCGGGACCGGGGAATTCTCGCTTCGCCGCACCGGGCGGAGCCGGATGCCCGGGTTCTCGCCGCTTTCGCTCGCGGATACCTAGACGCCGACTATTTTCAGGCACTCGTGCTCGCCGATCAGGAATTTCGAAGTCGACAGCCCTCTCAAGAGGACGTCGACAAGGACGAGATCGCCCGAGAGATTTACACCTCTTTCGCGCAGAGCGGTCTGAGCACGGGCGATCTCATGGAGATGACGGGAATGACAATGAAGGAGATCGGGGATCTGTTTGATCGCCGAGTTCAGCAAATGAAGATCGATGATCTTAATCAAATTTGGGTCGAGATCCTAGCGGCACCGACACCGGGAGCGAAGTCGTGAAAATCTGGAGACGACAATGAACCTCATTCAAGATCGAGAGCGCGTTAAAGGACACGCTCGTCCACCCTAGCAGCCCCCAGGGGTGTCGTCGAAGAAACTGACCCGAGATCGGCTCAATACGCTTTCGGTCAAGGACGTGCCAGCGCCAAACGATATCGGCGAACTGTCGCGGGACCGGTCGCGGCCATTCCATGCTATGCTATTGATCAGCGTCTCTATCCCGTGAGTTTTCAAGGTGTCTTATGTCAAACCTGATTTTGAAACGCGATCCGACCAGCGTGCCGGGGCACCCCAGTCTCGAAGAGACGGCGGCGTTTGCTGACACACTCCACGCCGGACAAACCGACAAAGCAGGCGAGCCCTATATCGGCCATCTGATCCGCGTTAGCCGTCACCTAGTGCAGCTATTCCCGCACGCGACACCGGTCGAGCGCCATGCGGCGTGGCTGCACGACGCGCTCGAAGACACACCGGTGACCGCGGCCGAACTGCGGGGCAGGGGCTATGCGCCCGAGGTGATTGAAATCGTGGAAGCGGTCACCAAAGATCCCGACAACGGCGAGACCTATGCAGAGCGGATTGAGACACTGGCGGCGCGCGGCCCACGGGGCGCGCTGCGGGTCAAGATCGCCGATCTGACCGATAACGTTGATACGGCCCGGCTCGCGACCCTGTCAGAGGCGAAGGCCGCGTCGCTTGGCAAGCGCTACACGCAGGCTCGAGAGCGGCTTCTCGCAGCGCTAGACGCGCCGCTCGGTGCACTCGCCAGCGATGACGATCCCAACGAGTTTCCGATGCCGTTGTTGCTTCAGCTTCCGGCGGTCGAACACTAGACAGGGTCGATTGAAAGTACGTGTAAAAAGCTCACAAGGGGTCGAGTGCGGCTCAGTGTCAAATCCCCCTTTAAGTGGTTTCTTGGCTAAGCAGCCGTTCGTTCAAAG
>NZ_SMMF01000816.1:0-12297 GCF_009711355.1 Roseibium sp. RKSG952
CGCCATCGGCGATCTCGCGTTTCAGGCGGCGAACAGCCTAATCGACGGTGTCGAAGCGATGCTGAACGGCGTGGTCTCGCGCATCAACGGCTTCATCGGCGGCATCAATCAGCGGCTGGAAGCGCTCGGGTCCGAACGACGGATCTCGATTATCCCGGATCTTGAGCTGGGCCAGATTGAGAACCGCTTCGAGGGTGCTGCGACTGCCGCGACGACTGCCGCACAGACGGCGTTCGACCGGGCCTTCGAAGAGAACCCGCTCACAGCCCCCGATCTCGGGCTCACCGAGGTGGCCAATTCTGCACCGGCGACAGCCAACACGTATCGCGGTGCAGCGCGGGATTTGGCAGAAGGTGCGCGTGCGCCACTCGCCAGCTGGCAGGCGCTGCGCGATGCGGTGCGGGGCAGCGATGACGATGGCGCCGATGCGCTGACCGAAGCCACCGACGCGGCGGCGCGGTTCGAGACAGCCCTTGGCGATGCCGGACAGGCGCAAAATCTGGAACCGCTTATAACCACGCATTGAAAAACAGTTCATAACTTCGACTTTCTGGGCCAAAGATGCGCTTTGCAGGCTTCTATGACACATCGAACGGGACCAGAGTTGGAGCGGACGTGCTTTAAAGGTGCCAAATGTTCCACATTGCGATCATGGACGGTGAGTTTGGACCGTGAACATGTTACGTGCGTGATCCTTTGAGTTTCTGGAACATTCACCTGAACAAATTTGGCTGTTTATCCATTCCTTGATGTGCGCCAGGCGGATGGAGATAAATCGAACTTGGCCTGGAATGCACGCGTGAAGGCTTCTTTGGATGCGTAGCCGACACGCTGAGCGATCGCGTCAATGGGCGCGCTGGAATGCAGCAGGGCCTCAGCCGCCTTGTCGAGGCGCCAGGTCCTGAGATACGCGCCAGGCTGCTGGCCCATGACCTTCTTGAAACGCTCCGCAAAGCTCGAGACGGACATGCCGGCAATGTCTGCAAGTTCGGCATTGGTCAGCGTTCGCGAGGGATCGGCGTGGATGGCGGCCACGGCCCTTGCCACCCGGTCATCTTTGGCAGCAGCCAGCCAGCCAGGGAGCGTGTGGCCCGATTGCGCCCAGCGGCGTAGCACCTGCACCAGCAGAAGGTCCAAAAGGCGCGAGACCATGGCGCTGGCGCCGGGACGCTCCGCTCCCAATTCCACCAACACCAATTTGCAAAGCATATCGATCCACTCGATCGGATTTTCGTCAAGATCCGCCAACACTATGATAGGCGGCAATGGATCGAGGATCTTGGCGGCCAGCGCTCCGTCAACAGAGAAACGGCCCCAGAAACATTTAATCGCCGGTGTGACGCGTTCGCCAGACACGGTATCAATCAACCGGGCCTTGGGTATGTTCCGGCGGGGATCGGAAAACGCCGCGGTGTGTGCCACGCCCTGCAACAGCAACGCCACCTCACCCTCCTGCAGGTGCACCGGATCTGCGGCACCGATCTGAACGTGGAGTTCCCCTTGCTCGACAACATAGACGCACGGATTGCCTGCCGCGACGTCCATCGCATAGGGCCTCTCCGGCGCGATCACACGGGCGGATTCGCCGCGGACATGGATGATCTCCAAAACTTCTGAGAAGGCGTCGGCCTTGAAGTCCGGTGTTTCTGCTAATTCTTCCGGTGTCCGCATCATCGGCAGCCCTGTCCTGGCCTCTTAGGTTTTGTGGCACGCCGCGCAGCTTGCGCTCACAAGAGCCGCGAATGGTTGCGCACCCACAGTGTCACACTCTTAAGCAAGAGGAATGAAATGTCCAATTCCATGAGTTTTCTAACCGCTGGCCTCATCACAGCCGCCGCCGCGCTGCCTATCTCGGCCCAAGCCGATCCATCCGATGTCTCTGTTGTGTTGGTGCACGGGGCCTTTTCCGACGGCTCCGCCTGGCACAAGGTCATCCCGATCCTGCAGAACGCAGGTGTATCGGTCAGTGCGGCGCAACTCCCGCTTTCTTCGCTTGCAGCGGACGCTGCTGTGGTATCGCGTCTGGTGGACATGCAGGCCAATCCGGTCGTGTTGGTCGGCCATTCCTATGGCGGCAATGTGATTACTGAGGCCGGCGGCAGTGACGCTGTCGAAGCGCTGGTCTATGTTGCAGGCTTTGCCCTGGACAAGGGACAGGCGCTCACGGATCTGCTCGAAGGTCAGCCCCCCGCCGCCTGGCAGGCCGAGGCCAAGCCTGATGCAGGCGGCTACGTGCGTCTGAGCGAAAATGGCATCGCAACCTTCTTTGCCCCCGATCTGCCCGCGCAAGAGGCTGCTTTGATCGCCGCAACACAGGGCCCGATCCAATACAAGATCAACTATGAGGCACCCACGGTCGCTGGCTGGTCGATGCATCCGACCTACTACGTGCTGACGGAAAATGACCAGATCATTCCGCCGCGGCTGCAGGGCTATTTTGCTCAGCGTATGGGTGCGGAGGTGACCAAAGTTGCGACCAGCCATGTCGCCATGCTGGCCGACCCCGAAGCCGTCGCCGAGGTGATCCTGCAGGCCGTTGAAGCGGTCGACGCAGACTGAACGAAAACGTCCCCAGGCCGCTTGGCGGCTTGGGGCACCCCTGACCACCAAGCAATCGAGGTTCCCATGACATTCTGGATACTGTCCGCCCTTGTTCTTTACTTCATCCAAACCCTCCTACCCGTGACGTTCCGGTATCGCGGCGATCCTTCGTCCATGCGCGCACGAGACGAGATGCCGGAGCCGACGATGCTGGTTCGCCGCGCAGAACGCGCGCTGGTCAATGTCGGCGAGGCGATGATCCTCTTCCTTCCCTTGGCGCTGCTGACTTTGAAGGTGGAAGGCGCTGCGACCGGAGCCGCGATCTTTGTGATCGCCCGTGTCGCCCATGTCGTGCTCTATCTGACTGGCGTGCCTTACCTGCGAACGGTGGTCTGGGTTATCAGCCTGATTGGTCTTGTGATGATGGCGATGACGCTCGGCTAACCCGGTCATGCCCTCTAAAAAAATCTCCTCGCAAAAGGACACACCCATGCTTTTTGATGGCCTTCTTCCTGTGAACCGGGGCCTGACCCTTGCAGCGCGGTTGCTCTTTACCTCGCTCTTTTTGTTATCTGGTCTCACCCACTTCACCAACGTGCCATACTATCTGTCACTTATGCCCGACCCGGTGCCTTTTCCGCTGCTGTGGATTTACCTCTCTGGCGTGATTGAGTTCATTGGCGCTGCGATGATCCTGTTTAACTGGCAAGCGCGTCTGGGAGGTTGGCTGCTGGTGCTGTTCCTCCTCCCCGTCACGCTGGTTGTGCACGGACACCAACTGGCTACTGAAACCGACCCCTTCATCTGGGCCTTGCAACAGGCGCATTTCCTTAAAGGCATCGCGCTGATCGGTGCAGCCCTGCTGATCACCCAAGTCGGGGTTGCGCAGAGAACAAGCACCTGAAGGTGACACTTGCGATGGTCGATGTGTCTTCTGTCACGTCAGCGCTGCTTTTGTCGGCGCTGGCAAGCGGACCGTTCTATATGTTCGCAACGCACGACCTAGATGATGCGGCTTGCGCCGTACCATCGACATGACGGTCGGCCTCTTTGTCTTTGGGGGTATCATCAGATGGTTTGTGGGATACGGCCAGCTCTTCTTTACCAGCCTCTGGGCGATGTCTGCCGTGATACTGACTTGCTTTGCTGCTCCGCCTGCGCTGGTTTTGGTCTTCCCACGCTAAATCGTGCCGGCGGTGATCGGGACCCGTTGGCTCATTGGGGTTCGGGCCTTTAGGATAGTCGTTGGACTCTCTCTGCTTGAGCGCTCTCGCAAGAATGTCGGTACGACGTTTGCCTACTGGGTTGGAGTAGGCGACGCGATTGCCGGTCTGTTGGCGTGCGGATTGCTGGTTCAGCTTCGGAAAACTGGGCAGATGTCGCGCCGGGTGGCCTCTTGGACAATCCTGTTTGGCATGGCGGGCTTTGCATGGGCCTATGGGACTGCTGTGTTGAGTTTTGAGACCTCGGTTCAAGTCTTCGCAAAAGGTGAGGTGCACGCGACCGATCTTTTGCCGCTGACGCTGATTCCCTTTCTGCTGGCCCCAATTGCGACGGCCTACATGGTCATGACTTTGATCGAACTGAACCAGGACACCCCTAACGTGTACCGTCTCTCCGCAGGGCATTGAAAGTGAGTGACTTTTCAAGATTGGATGACAGATGTACGGTTCTGGACAAACAAAAGTTTACAAAACTTACTTTTGATGTAAATATTTGTGTGTCAAAAAGATAAAATATGTAACGGCTGTCACAAGCCATCCAACGGATCCAAGATTACTCAAGGCCTGTCATGATCGACTTTCAAGCCATCACAAACGTCAATCCTCGCGAGATACTTGCTGTCTTTGCGCAGAACGGATTTCGCAAAACCTCAATGGAAGACATCGCCAGTGCGGTGAGCCTGTCCCGTCAGTCGATCTACAAAAAGTTCGGCTCAAAAGAGGCCTGCTATGTGTGGTGTGCAGAGGCGAGCCTGTCCAATATGTACGGCCGGGTCTTTGCCGCCATGGAAGAAGATGCGCCGCCGATGGAAACGCTTGAACGGGTGTTCGAGCTGGCAAACGCGGATTCGATTGATCTGATCAACACGCCCTTTGGGGCTGAAACACTGGAACACGTGCTGAAGATCAGCTTCGCCTCGGAGGAAGACTGGACAATTCGCTACCGGTCGCGGCTTGGCGCGTTTCTTTTTAGACACGGCTATGCGGCGTCACGAGATGAAGGGTTGGAAGTGGCCTTTACCTTGATTGTTGCGGCACGGGGGCTGCTGATGATGGCCACCTCCAAGGACGATTTTCAGGCCGACATGCGGCGGATTTGCAAATCCGTCCTGGAACGGAGCGGATCATGACCGCTCATGTGATGTGCACCTGTCTGGTACAATCGGGGCAGATAATGCCAGCAGTACAAGACGCACTTTACGCGGGTCTGTCTGACTTTGCCGCCCGCGCTTTCGGCGCAAAAGCCGAGATTTCGTGGACTGTCGTGCCGACGGGAAACGGATTTACTGCCGGCCATCCGAGCACCGCGTCCGTTGTCTCATTTCGAGCGCCAAAACCTGTGCCGCAGTCCGAGCGGGTGGCTCTTTTGCATGAGTTGTCCCGGCTCTGGATCACGACGACCGGGTGCAAAGATGACGAATTGGTTGCAGTGGTTTCCGACCCCAACGCGGATGGGAGAAGCTGAGCAATGCCAATTTACCTTATTCGCAGCGCACACGAGACTATTGGCAACGACGCCATGCGGGAGATTGCTGGTGACATCACCGACATCCACTGCGCCGTTACAGGCGCGCCTCGGGAATTTGTACATGTATTCTTTCTGCCAATAGAGTCGGTGGATATGGGGTCCGTGGCGATGCTCGCAAGCATCCGCAGCGGCCGGACCGACGCGCAAAAGGCTGAGCTGAGGCAAGGCGTTATTGCCTCCTTTGCCCATAGAGCCACCGTCACCGGGTCGAACCTAGCGATAAGCATCGTGGAAACACCTGCCTCTTGGGTCATGGAAGGTGGTGATATCTTTCCCGAACCTGGCGAAGAAGCCGAGTGGCTGGCAGCACATGCGCAAGCCAAGGCCGCACGCGAGACGGCGTCATGACATTTCTGGACCATGATGATGCGGTTGTAAGTTGTGACGTGACCTCGGGTGTCATGGTCGTTGTCATTGCCAACCCGCCCGTCAACGCCTTGTCTCACGCCGTGCGGCTTGAACTGATCGACTCCTTTGCAAGAGTTCAGTCTGAGCCAGGGGTGCATGCTGTCGTGATCCTGTGCCAGGGGCGGACCTTTTCCGCAGGCGCAGATATCCGCGAATTCACTGCGGCACCGAAATCCCCGCATTTGCCGCAGGTGGTCGATGCCATCGAGGCGTGTGCGGTTCCAGTGATCGCGGCGATCCACGGCACAGCCTTAGGCGGCGGGCTTGAGCTGGCCCTGGGCGCGCACTATCGGATCGCCGAACGTACCGCCAAAATGGGTTTGCCCGAGGTAAATTTGGGTCTTTTGCCGGGTGCGGGCGGCACACAGCGACTGCCGCGCCTGATTGGCGTTGAAGCCGCCGCCCAGGTGATGACCGGGGGAGATCCGGTTTTGGCCAAGGACGCAAAAGAGTTGGGGCTGATCGATCTCATCGTAGAGCCAGGTCGTCTTAAGCAAGCCGCGATCTCCTTCGCACAGGACCTCATTGTGACAGGCACGTCAGTTCGGCCGACCCGGGAAATGACCTGCGAGGTTCTGGAGAAAACCCGGTGGGAGGTCTTGAAGTCAAGCGTTGCCACCCGCGCCAAGGGCTCCACTGCGCCGTTGGCATGTCTCGACGCTTTGGACGCCGCAATGCACGGGTCATTTGAAGCGGGACTAGCACAAGAGCGCGCCCTGTTTGGTCAACTGAAGTCATCAGATCAGCACAGAGCTCTGCGCTACGCATTCCTTGCCGAGCGCGAAGTGGGCAAGGTGCCGATGATCACCGGGGTCGCGCCCCGTGGTCTTGATCAGATCGGGGTGATAGGCGGCGGCACGATGGGTGTTGGCATTGCTGCAAGCGCTTTGATGGCCGGGCTTGGTGTTCGGTTGATCGAGGTATCAGAAGACGCGGCCCATCGTGCAGAGGTGGCTGTGGCCCGTGTGTTGGATGGGGCCGTGAAGCGCTGGAAACTAAGCCCTCAGCAGCTTGATGAGATCCTGGAGCATCGGTTTGGCTCTGATGTGGAGTATGCCGGGCTGGCAGATGCCGATCTCGTCATCGAAGCGGCGTTCGAGAGCATGGACGTGAAGCGTGAAATTTTCTCTCAACTCGACGCGATCTGCAAGCCAGGCGCGATCTTGGCGTCGAACACGTCTTACTTGGATATCAACGAGATAGCGCGCACCACCAACCGTCCAAGCGATGTGTTGGGCTTGCACTTCTTTTCGCCGGCCCATGTGATGCGGTTGCTTGAGGTGGTCGTGGGAGATACGACCTCGGCAGATGCGGTTGCGACCGGCTTTGCGCTGGCAAAGCGGATGAAAAAGATCGCCGTACGGGCCGGGGTCTGTGATGGCTTTATCGGCAACCGGATATTGTCGCATTATCAGAAAGCGATCAACGGCGCGGTCTTGCACGGAGCCAGCCCCTATGACGTGGATCAGGCACTGAAACGTTTTGGACTCGCAATGGGCCCTTTTGCAGTCAGTGATCTGGCTGGGCTTGATATTGGCTGGGCCAATCGAAAGCGGCTGGCGCCAGCGCGTGATCCTGCTGAGACCTATGCGGCGTTCGCCGACGTCCTTTGCGAGATGGGAAGGTTCGGCCGCAAGACCGGTCGCGGGTTCTACATTTACGAAGAAGGCGCCAAGTCAGGCTGCCCCGACCCGGAAGTCGAGGAAATCGTCGCGCAGGAGCGCGCACGCAAGGGCAGAACGGCACGCGACATGAGCGCGCAAGAGATCGTAGACCGTTACATGGCCGCGATGGCCAACGAGGCGGCCCGCGTCATCGAAGAAGGCATTGCTCTGCGCCCGCTGGATGTCGATGTGACCTTGCTGAACGGCTATGGGTTTCCGCGCTGGCGCGGCGGGCCGATGCATTTTGCAGACACTGTCGGGCTGTCGAAAATACTCAACGATATAAAGCGCTTTCAAGAAGAAGACGCGCATCTTTGGCAGCCAGCTCAACTGTTGGAACGCTTGGTCGCCACCGGTGAGGGCTTTGAGAGCTTAAATTCGATCTGATCGGGCGCGACGGGCGCTCGAATGGGGGGAGGAGAAAACATGGACAGCAAGGGATCGGCCCCAATGGGCTTGTCTTCATTGTCTGACATTGTTGCTTTCGAGCGAACGCCGCTTGATGCGCGCGATCTTCCGGCAACAAGTTATGCAGCGTTGGCGCAGGCCGCTCAAGCGGTGCCACATGCGCCTGCCCTCAGTTTCTTTGCCGAGGCAGAAGCTTTTGACACACCATTCCAATGGGATCACGAAACCTTCTTTGACCATGTCACCCGCACCGCGAATGCTCTGCGCCAAATTGGCGTCGGGCGCGACGATGTCGTGGCCTATGTCCTGCCTAACCTGCCCGAGGCGCATCTGACTATCTGGGGCGGCAGCGCGGCGGGGCGGGTGCTTGCTATCAATCCGATGATAGAAGCTATGCAAATGGCTGAATTGATGCGCGCGGCTTCCGTTCGCGTTCTGGTCACGACGGATCGGAGTAGCCAGTCTGACATTTGGGAAAAAGCAAGCGCAGCAAGCCGCGACTTGCCGAGCCTGCGTCATATTCTGGTCTGTGCCGAACAAAGCTACGCGGCCAATGATGGAGTTTGGTTGACAACCGATGCGCAGCCCCCGATGTCGGACGATGCGAAACAAATCGGCGCGGATCGCTTTTGGGATCTGTTGAAAACCGCCCGCGCGGACGCTCTGGAGTTTGGTGCGCCTAGACTATCACCTCGCCCGGTTCATTGCGCTCAAGGCAGCGTAAATCATGACAGCGTTTCTTTATAACGGGCAATTGCTCCCTTTGCTGACCGGTCTGGGTGGCCAAGTAGAGATTGAGCCCGAGACCGGCACTTGCAGCTGCACTCTGCCCCTGAGCGACACCCTGCTTAACCGGCACGGCGTTGTGCATGGCGGCGTACTGGCGACACTGCTGGATACCGCGAGTGGTTTCACTGCAAGCCTCGCCGCCGACGGCGACGCAAGTCATCCTTGTATGACGCTGTCTCTGAACATTGATTATCCAGCCGCCGCGCGCCACGGCCCGCTGCGCGCCATTGGCACGCGTGTCGGGGGCGGCAACTCGATCAGCTTTGTCACTGGCAAGGTTTTTGACGGCCGCGATGAGCTGGTCGCGATGTCAACTGGTGTCTTCAAGCGCCTGCCGACCAACGCCATGCGAGGCACTGCATGACCCACTAAATCCACGTCGAACCACACCTGAAAGACCCATCACGGACGCGCATACACGCTGTCCGAACCCTGCTTCTTTGCCCGATGACAACGAAGGCGGAGTGGCACAGCCAACACCTAGGAGGAGAAACATGTTGAAATTCAGAAACCTGGCGGCCGGATTGGCCGTTGCCGCATCGCTGGCTCTACCTGCTGCTGCAGAGACGGTAATCTATTACAGTCACAATGCCTCAGCTAAAGGCACCATCCCGACCACCCTGAACTGGTATAAGGACCGTGTCGCGGAACTGAGCGCGGGCGACATCCGGATCGAGCTGCAATGGGGCAGCGCATTATTCAAAGCAACGGCTGCGGTGCAGGGCATTGGCGATGGCGTGGCCGAAGCGGGCACCGTGATTGCTGCCTACTTTCAGAAAGAGATGGCAGCGTATTCTCTAGCCAATCTGCCAATCAGCGGGTCGAACGCTTGGGTTGCATTGAAAGCCGCTGACAAGTTTATGCGCAGCGATCCGCAGATCGCCGAACATCTTGCCAAGAGCAATCTGGTCTACATCGGTACATTCACGGGCTCTGCTGTGAATGTCGGGTGCTCGGGCGATCCGATCCGGAGTGTGGACGACATTGCGGGCAAGAAAATCCGGGGAACTGGCGTGTATGGCAAGGTGTTTGGGGAGCTGGGCGCCACACGGGTGAACCTGTCCGTGTTCGAGGCCTATCAGGCGCTGGATACGGGCCTGATCGACTGTACCCAGGGCTACACCTACGTAGTTCCAGCGCTGAAGTGGAATGAGGTGATGGACAATTACACCGTCCTGAACTGGGGTCAGGTCGGCGGTGTCGGCTTCTTCATGAACAAGCAGTTTTTCGATGACCTAAGTCAGAGCGAGCGGGATATCCTTGTACAGGCCGGGGCCGAGATGGCCGACGTCTATGGGCGCATCGTGACCGGCTTTAATGCTAAAGTTCTGGCTGGCATGCGATCTGGCGCAGGCGAGCACCCTATCGAAGTGATCGATCTCAGCGCCGAAGACACGGCCAAGCTCAACGCTGCTGCCGGACCCTTCATCGAGGAATGGAAGGACAACGCCGCCAGCGTGGGTCTCGACCCCGTTGCGTTGATGGCAAGCTTTGAGGCGGCCGTGGAAGAATACACCGCCGAGTTTGAAGCACAGGGATACCCCTGGGATCGGGCGACCAACTGAACAGGTTTGCGGGCGCGTTAGCACAGATCCGCGCCCGCATCGCACCACTGGGAGGAGGACCAAATGCTACGCCGCTTAGAGCAGATATGCGTCGATGTCGCGACCGCTGCGATCATCATTCTGGGGCTGTTGATTTTTGCCGATGTGATGGCGCTCAACCTCTTCAACCGCGCTGTGCCCGATACGATCATTCTGGTGCGAGAGCTTATGGTCATTGCCATTGTCATGCCGCTGGCTGCCGGAACCGCGAACCGCGCGCATATCAGCGTCGAAGTCTTCACAAACCGTCTACCAGCCCGCCTTGTCAGCTACTTCGTTGTGCTTGGCTCGCTTATTGGACTTCTCGCGCTGGCACCCATTTTGTTTGCGGGCGCGCGCGAGTTTTTGCATCACTGGAACACCGAAACCGTCTTTTATGGCGATTTGAACTTGGCTCAATGGCCCGGTCGGCTGGCCTTCGTGCTGGGGATTGCCCTGGGGTGGATTAGGCTACTGACCTTGGTGATCGGTGACGTCTGGATGATTGCCTCTGGCGGCATTGTCGATGCCAGCCGCGTCGATGCGGAGGGCTAAGTCATGGATCCCTCCCAAATCGGTTTAGTTGCCTTTGGCATATTACTGTTTTTGCTCGCCATCCGGGTGCCGATCGCCTTTGCTTTGACGGGCGTCGCTACCGTCACTACCTTTGTGATTTTCGCATTCCGCACGGGCAGTTTTGAGCCCGACCGCGCCATCCGACCAACCTCTTCACTGGTCTTTTCAAACTCGTTTGATCTCGTACATTCGTTTGAGCTTTCGACGATCCCGCTCTTCATCGCCCTCGGGAACATCGCGTACCGCGCCGGAATCACGACGGCGGTATACGACGCGGCCAAGGTCTGGCTGACACGGGTCCGGGGCGGCGTTGCCGTCGCGTCTATTGCGGGCTGTGGAGGATTTTCCGCCATCACCGGGTCGAGCTTGGCCTGTGCATCGACCATGGGCAAAATATGCACCCCCGAGATGTTGCGCGCAGGTTATGACGCAAGGCTCGCCACCGCCAGCGTTGCAGCAGGCGGCACGCTTGGCTCGCTCATCCCACCGAGCATTCTATTCATCATTTATGCGATCTTCACCGAAACCTCCGTCAACAAACTGTTCATCGCTGGCATCCTGCCTGGCCTGCTAACGTTGGCGGGTTTTGTGCTCGTCGTGCTGATCTGGGCCTGAGCTGATCCCACGGCGGTGCCCGCGCGGGGCGAAGCCTCCAGCTGGCGCGACAGGCTCTTCTCCCTAAAGAACGCCTGGCCTGCGGTGGTGATCTTTCTGATCATCATCGTTGGCATCTACGGCGGTTTTTTCACTGCAACCGCAGCCGCAGCGGTCAGCGTTGTTACCACCTGCGCCGTAGGGCTGCTCCAACGACAACTGAGTTTCGCTGACATCTGGTTCGCTGTGCGTGAAACTGCGTTGCAGACAGGCGCCCTGTTTTTGGTGGCTGCAGGGGCCAAAATCTTCGTTGGGGCCATAGCTTTGACAGGCATTGCGACCGACCTTGTGACATGGGTCGAGGCCGCTCAATTCTCTAGTACGACTCTGCTGATCGCAATTTGCATCGTCTATCTTCTTCTTGGCATGTTCCTCGACCCCATCGGGATCATGGTTCTAACCCTGCCTCTGATGGTGCGACTAATCGAAGCCTATGGGTTCGATCTGATCTGGTTCGGCGTCGTGGTCGTGAAACTCTTAGAGATCAGCCTCATCACGCCGCCGGTTGGGTTGAACGTGTTCGTGTTGTCAAACGTGGTCGGCAAGCAAGCCCCGATCGGGCTGATCTTCTCCGGTATTTGGCGCTTCTTGAGTGTCGATATCTTTATATTGGCACTGATTGTCGCCTTCCCTGCGATCTCCTTGTCTCTGACGGCAGCGATCAATTGAGTCCTCGTGACCTGCGGTGCACATCTTGCCAACAAAGCAGGCGCAGGAAACGGATAATCACGACGAGTAAATTGAACAGCGATTGTGCTAAGGTCCGCTTTAGCAATCTTCCATCGTTCCTTTTGCGCCTGCGGCAAAGATCTGACTTCCGGTGGAGATTTTCTTCGCTGCGGTCGTGAAGCGTGAAAAACGGCCGTACGGATTGCCTAGTGCTATGGCAGCTTTGTGAAGGTTTTTCGATGCGGGCCGCGGCG
>NZ_SMMF01000349.1:0-677 GCF_009711355.1 Roseibium sp. RKSG952
TCGTTTTCTCCATGAAAAAAGCCCGCCAAAAGCGAGCCGTAGTGATTTCGGTCTGGTTTGAGGCCGCTAACCGGCGTCGAAATCGACCACTGCAAGACCCTGTGCCTCCAGCACGCGTGCGAAATGCTCCGCATTGCGCTCGCCGGTCGCAGGATCTGCGGACACGATACACTGACTGATCGCGTCGGCGATCTCTGCAGCCGTGTGCCCCGGCAGATCGACGGGCGCGACGGTGCCGGTCATCAGCGCAACCCGGCTGGACGATGCCGCGTCATGCAACCCGCGATGGGTTTCCGGCGATATGCCGTTTGCCGACAACGGGACGCCTGCCCCCGGTTCGTAGCCCATGGCCTGCGCCATAGCGCGGTATGTGTCCCATTGGTCTGCCGGGACGATAACAACCAGTGAATGCCGCATCAGTAGCCTCCTGTAACCGTGATTTGCCAGCCCCGTGACCGCAGCGCATCAATCGCCGCCTTGCCTACCCCGCCCGGAGCAGACCCGCCCGACTGGTCGAAACTGCCGCCGCTGGTCCCTGCGGATGCAATCGCAATCAGGATCGCGTCGATGCTGTCTGTGCTCAGATTTGTGCCGGTGAACGCATGGGTGTAGTCTGTGCATGCGCTATCTGCGAACGGAGACCTCGCGCCGCCGACATCCAGCGCTGTCAAATTGGT
>NZ_SMMF01000743.1:0-6447 GCF_009711355.1 Roseibium sp. RKSG952
GGCTGAGGCATGGCCGTAGTCGCCAGCGGCGTAGTTGCCGTTGCCTTGCTCTTTTGCCCGCCCGGCAACCCATTTGACAGCCCGGCGCGTCAGATCCCCGAGTGACAGACTGGCCGTAATCGTGATTTCGGCAGACGCAATCTTGCTGTCTGCCCCGGCGTCCCGGTCAATAGCGCCCGCCGCCTCGACTTCCGCAAACACGCTGGTTGCAGGCGGATAATAGCTCCAGACATCCAGCGGATTTTCACAAGAGTGAAACCCGCCTTCCGCGCACCGGACCACCGGGACGTCATGCGTGTAGGTACCGCCGATTTCGTATTGAAAGCCCCGGCAGGTCATATCCTTGTTGAAGCCCTTGCAGGCTTTGACAGGCATGGCTTTATCGTTCATCGTCCGCGTGTCCTTCGCGTGATGTTGAAAAATCTCAGGTGATGGAAACGGGCAGCCGGTCTCTTGTTGGCGCCAGATCACCGGCTGCCCCGCGTGACTACCGGGCCGGTGCCCCGTTGCCCCAGTTCCGGCGCCCGCCATTTGTCGGCATTGCCGGGCCGTTATTGACCGGTGGCTGTGCTGCTTCCGAGGGCTGCTGATACTGCGGTACGGGAGCCGCCGAATAAGGCTCGAACTTGGTGGCCTCCGCCCGGGTTTCCCCAGTTTGCTTGTTCGCCTTGTTCTTGACCGTCACGAACATCGGGATGCCATGCAGCTGCTCGCTGTCGCTGATCGGCCCCAGCCCTGCCGCACGGCAGATTCTGCCAAGCGTTCTATGGGCGATCTCTTCGGCCTTCGCATTGTCATTCTTGATGTTGAGCCATTCCCAATGCTGGCGGCGCTCGAAATCCCCCATGATCACCTCGAATTGCAGGTTGAGCCCCTGACCCGTGCCTGATCTGGGGGGTTTCAGCTCAGACCCGATGATCTGCATTGCATAGCGCCCGTCAGGCAGATCCGCGAAATCATCCTGCGGGGCCTGTTCCGGATCGAATGTCATTCCAAGATGTGCCATTGGGTTTACTCCGCTGCTTCAGCCGGTGCGGTATTTTCGACCGGCGCGGTTGTGGGGGGCGTGTTCGGGAAAAAGGCGGCCATCTGCCGGTAGCCGGTGCCAGCCTCGAAAAGAAGCTTGTCCGGCAATCCGTAGCGGTTCTTGGCGACGAAACTTGGCCGGCCTTCCGCATAGATCCAGCGCTGGCCAAAGCCGGACGCTTTCACTTCCTTGCCGAACCCCTGTTTTTCTTCCTTCACCGACACATCCTGATTGAGAAACAGGATCGCATCGACTTCATCCTGAAACAGCGCCAGCGCCCGCTTGTGCAGCCGGATATCATAACGCGAGTAACTGGCAGCCGTCGGATCGTCGAACCGGTCAATGCTGGAATGCGCGATGAAAACGATGTTCATGGCCTTGCGCGTCCGCAGATCATTGCAGATGCTCAGGAACTCGCGCCAGACGGCTTCCGTGGCGATATAGCCCTTGCCGTAGCCCGGATCCTCGATCGAAGACCATTTGTTGTCTGCGCAAGTCTGAGCCCAGACCAACGCTTCCAGCTTGTCGACGGAATCGACAACCAGCGTTCCAAGGCCATGGTCTTCATCGGCCAGCGCATAAAGCGCCTCCATGACGGCCTGAAACGTCGTCAGGTGGCCGAACGTGTTGATTTCGAGCCCTGCAGGCGTACCGTCTTCCACCTGGATGAACACCGCATCGGGAAACTCGGCAGCCAGTGTGGTCTTGCCCATGCCGGGCGGACCATAAAGCAGGATGCGCGGGGGCAGCGTGGCCGTGGCGCGCTTGAGAGAGGAAAGGGAAATTGCCATTTTTCGTCCTTGTTCTTGTCTTCCTCGCGGCCCCGATGGGGTCCGGGTGCCCGGCGCGAGGAAAACGGTTGGCTGACCGCACCGCGACCACGCGGCACGCCGGGCACCCGTTCAGGGAATAGACATGGGCAGCAGTCCCGCGATCACGCAGGGCCGGTCGCTGTAGCTTTTTCGCGCCACAATCCGGACCACTTGCGCATCGTCCTCGAAGACAATGCCGTTGAGCCCGTCGAGCACCGCCTTGACGTAATTGTCGAGATCGGGCCGGGAGACCGGAAGCGTCCTGCCGTCCAGCGCCTCCCGTTTTTGTCTGGCCGACCAGCTGACCGGCACCGGCAGAAAGACCTCGATAATCGCGTTCAACGGGCCATCCAGCGGCGTGCGCCCGTTCATCGCAAATTTGGCACACGACCGGATCAGCTGTTCATAAGCGCGTGTGTCTGACGGCGTGACGGCCCGGCCGCGATAGTATCTGGGGCGCCCCTTGGCCACGGGTCTGCCGGAAATTTCGATGATCACCTCGGCGGGTTGGTCAGACGACGCCGGAGACCCCGGCGCCGCCTTCCCGGCCTCACGACCGCCGCCGACGGTCGTATTCCTGTCAAGGGTCATACCCGCACCCCCTCGCATGCGACCGGCAAGCGGTCCTGCTTGGTCAGGGTGGTTGTGGAGCGGTTCCCGTAGTCTGACCGCAGCCAGACGATCACCATCACCATCGCCAGAAAAGCGAGCACGTCAGGAACCGTGACCTGTTTGAAAGTCATGACCGCTTTCCCCCGTCAGCCTTGAGCCAGGGAGCGACCCAGAAAGCCAGCCGCAAGGCCAGTGTCCCGGTCACGTACCCCGCTCCGGCGATGATCTTGCGCGCCAGCCAGTCGCGTTCCGTCACCAAGCAGTAGGGCTTCGAGCTGTGCGATACGCGCTTTAAGTCTTTCGATCTCATTGTGTGGGTTCGCCTTTTCCGCGAGGTCCAGAAACAGCTCAAGGTGAGCCGGATGATTGCAGCGTGCTTCCCGGTGGAAATAGGCCCGCACAGTGCGCTCGCTCAAACCTGTCGCATCCGCAATCCGGTTGCGCATGGCGAGCTGGTTGTCGCCCGGCTGGCGCAAAACTTCACCCAGCCTTGCGACGGCCTGATGCATGTCATCTGCTGTCGGGTCATTCCGGTAAGCCATTGAAATACCCCCTGAATACGCGTGTGGGTGAAATACCCACCAAATCAGAATGAAGCCGTGCTTTCCTATGGATGTTCGGGAGATGAGTTGACTTCAGGAGGCTGGGCCGCTTCCGCGTCAACCTCACCAACTGAACTAAGCCAACGATCAAATGTTGCCTTTGCAGCACCGCGAGGTTTGTGAATTCCGTTTTCCGTGCGACTGATAGTTGCTTGAGTAGTGCCGAGAATTGCCGCTAAGCCGCTCTGAGAAAGCCCTTTTTTGAGGCGCAACTCCCGGAGCATTTGTAAGGACATGCAGCAGCTCCGTATTTATTGCGTATTATTAATACGTTTCGAATTGTATTTCGTCAACACCAAAGGACTGGAAAAATGCGCACAATAGGTCCGGTTGAATATCTCAAACGGAACATTGGTAATACGATGGACAAAAATGAGCGCCTGCGCACAGCCCGCAAACGCGCCGGTTTTTCATCGGCCACGTCAGCGGCTGAGGCTATGAGCGTGAACCCGACGACATACACATCGCACGAAAACGGGCATCGTGACTTTGACGAGGACACCGCCGCGAAATATGCGCGACGGTTTAAGGTCGACGTCGCATGGCTTGTTTTTGGCAAGGGTGACGAGCCGTCATCGGACGAACCCTGCAGCGGCGGCCTTCAAGGTAGCGACATTGAAGATGAAGAACTCTTCCTGGAAGCCTATCGCGAAGCGCGGGAAATCGAAAAGGAACTGATCGGAGGGCCGGGGCCCGTGATCAAGTTTACAAAAATGGTTCATATCATCTACAGGGAGAAACTATCAAAACGGGAACATAATAAATAATTCATTTCACGGTTGTATCACACTCGTTTGGTATTCATGTTTATGGTGGGGGCGTATTTTTGACGCTTTGGGGGCAGTTGTGGACTTCAAAGAGAATTGTGAACGTTTTCGAGAATTATACAAAGACGAGCAAAAACTATCTGGATACGACTTACTTCAGGATAGGCTGAATGCAGCGCAACGCGCCAGCGTTAGCATTTTGGCGCAAATGCTTTGCATGACACTTTTTGAACATCCTTACCCGGATGAAATCGAGGCGACGGACGTTCGAAGCTTTACCGACAAGCTGGACCTCTCAATTTCAGCGGCACTAGATGGAAGCAAAATTCAGCAATGAAAAACTTTGTTTTCACACTCGATCCAGAGCATATAGATGCAGGCCTTGCGGATGATACCGCAAGGCAGCTCTACGATGCGTGGCGCTCAAGCAATGGCTTCCTCTGCCAGGAGCTTGTTCCTCTGTCGCCGCTTTTGGTTGTCTTTGATGGACGCCCCACACAACAGGACACCCCGGACATTCTTATGGCTGGCAAGGAATCCCTATCAACCCTCTTGCTGGGAGACGACTGGGCTTGCACGCCGACAGAAGTAAAGACCAAGCTGAACGATGACTATAGACGGATGGTCAGCGATGCTTACGTCCGAGCCTCAAATTATCTGCGTCCCGTATTCGATATCGTGACCACCGATCTGGATTATGAAGACAGGGGCACTCTCAAACTTCGTTACCAGAGATTGATACTTCCATTCTCGACGGACCAGGGTGCGACATTCTTGATGTGTTACTCACATGATGTATCGAATGTCCGGTCAACATTGGGTCTGAGGCAAGACGGCAAATCCCCTCAGCTCCCAGACCCACAAAGTACAAGTTATGCAAGTCGGTTTGTTCCGGCTTTTTATCCCAGATAAGAGCAACCGGCTTGGCGATGCTGTAGCCCCAGTTCAAATGGTAGTTTTGTTGAATTTTATCGGGGCGCATAAACCCGTAGACGATATCCGGCTGCCATTTCGAAAAGGCTGTGAGGATAAGCAGCCGCTGGCATAACCCTAGCAGGTTTCGCCCACGCCACGCCCTGCTCACATACCCTCCCCCCACATAGACGGTCGTTCCGGATACCATTCCAGCAAAAGCTGTAGAGCCACTGGCGAGCCGGACCTTACCGCCCCCCTCTGCTAAAAAGACTCTTTCAAAATACTGAGTAATGAGCTGCTGGAGGGACCAGCCGCGGCCGTCCTCATACTTTGACGCACAGGTCCCAATACACTCCCCACGATCATCATACAGACCAACCCACAGCAACTGGTTTGGCGGAAGCGTGTTCAGCGAGCGACGGAAATGTTCACTTATGGAACTGCCCGCAACAGCTTGAGCCGACGAAAACTCCAACTCCTCCACATCACTGGACAGTCTTATATCACTTACGCCGAGCTTCTTGATTGCGCCATCAAGCTCACAAACTGCCTTGGCCATTTCCAGTTCCGTGGGAATAAACAGCACTTTTCAACACCCCTCAATATGAACAGCCCGCATACCGCAATACACGCAGCATACAACCATTAAACTCAGCGACTGAACGCACGATTTTTGTTTTCCGCACTTTTTGTATTGACGAACCATACGATACGAATTATTTTCGTATTACCGAATGAGAAGTTCTCCTCCCAAGGAGAGACCTGCGCACCAGCCCCCTGTGTCTACCTCCCCACTGGGGCGATGCGCATCCGAGAAGCCACTTAAACGGCCTGATCTAGCTGAAACTGTGCGGCTGCTTCCACCCCCACCAGCAGCCGCCCCTTTTTCAAGCGCTCGCGTGAGCGTTTCAAAAAGGCAAACCATGAGGAGCTGACATGCTGCTGGAACTGGACAAGATCCGCTCATTCATCAAGCGCGGCGCTGTCTTCTACGTCTCTCACAGTGGCGGGAAAGACAGCCAGGCGATGTATGTCGCCCTGTCCCGTGTTGGCCCTGCAGGGCAACTCTGCGTCGTTCATGCCGATCTTGGAGAGATCGAATGGCGCGGCGTTCAAGAGCACATTCAGGCAACCACCAGCCAAGCATTGAACGTGGTCAGGGCATCCAAGACCTTCTTTGACATGGTGCGTCACCGTGCCCGCACACGCCCCGATGTGCCCGCATGGCCGTCCAGCACCACCCGGCAATGCACCAGCGATCTCAAGCGCAACCCGATTCACAAGTTCATCAGGAACGACATGAAAACCCGGGGCATCACGCTGGCGCTGAACTGCACCGGCATTCGCGCTGAGGAAAGCCCGTCCCGTGCCAGGAAAGAGCCGCTGAAGATCAACACGGCGTTGAGCAAGGCAGGCAGGGAGGTTTGGGAGTACATGCCCATTCACCACCTGACCACGGCACATGTGTTTCACTTGATTAAATCGGCTGGACAAGAGCCGTTTTGGGCATACCGCGAAAATGAACGCCTCTCCTGCGTCTTCTGCATCATGGGGTGCGAAAACGACCTGAGCCACGGCGCTAGGCAGCGGCCCGAATTGTATCAAGCCTATCTGGATCTGGAGCAGGAAACCGGCTGGACGATGTTCAACGGCAAGTCCCTGCGTGACCGGGTTCAGCTTCAAGCAATCGCAGCCTGAACAGGAGACCGCGT
>NZ_SMMF01000217.1:0-386 GCF_009711355.1 Roseibium sp. RKSG952
TCCTTCAGGGCGGGGAAGACGTTAAGACAAGATTGCCGAATATATCATCGCCTGCAACACCGACCGGTTTCTCCGCTGCTGGAATGGGTAGTTAGGCAAAACGGCGACGCCCTGCAATATGTGTTGCAAAAACTCTGGAAGGAGAGAATGTGTCTTGAGGCGGCGAGGTGGAAATTAACATCTTCCCCGTCCTGAGGGCGGGTGTTTTCGGGATGGCGCCCCAAGCAACCATCCGCCCAGTTACGCTTCATTAGAGAGCCTACACCCTTACTCCACGCCCAGAACCGCAGCGTTTCCAAGGCGCGAAATAACATTCGCGGCATTCGGGTCCACGTTCGAACTATACCCGCACGCCCACACACAAAAGACGCTTGGATCTCGCAACT
>NZ_SMMF01000075.1:0-239 GCF_009711355.1 Roseibium sp. RKSG952
CCGGACGCGGGAGATGTGCCTCGAGGCGGTCAGGCGACACGGCTGGTCGCTTGAACATGTGCCGTGGTCCCTCCGGATACCAGAGATATGCCTCGCGGCGGTCAGGGAAAACGGCTGGGCGCTGGAATATGTACCGGAAGCCCTCCGGTGGTCCTTCCGGACGCCGGAGATGTGCCTTGAGGCAGTGAGACGAAACGGCACCGCGCTGAAATATGTGCCGCGAGACCTTCGAACGGAGG
>NZ_SMMF01000135.1:0-283 GCF_009711355.1 Roseibium sp. RKSG952
GGAGGTCTTTCGGCACATATTGCAACGCCTCACCGTATTGCCCCACCGTCTCAAGGCAGACCTCATGTATTCGGAATTTTTCCGGCACATATTGCAACGCGCTGCCGTCTTGCCTGACCGCTTCGAGACACATCTCCGGTGTCTGGAGGGGTTCCGGTACATCTAGCAATGCCTCGCCCTCCTGTCTCACCGCCTCGTGACACATCTCCTTAGTCCGGAGGGCTTTCGGCACATATCGCAACGCCATGCCGTTTTGCTTCACCGCCTCAAGGCACATCTCCTT
>NZ_SMMF01000853.1:0-17873 GCF_009711355.1 Roseibium sp. RKSG952
CCCGAACGACTGGCAGGTGGGTCAGACCGGCAAGGTCGTGGCTCCGGATCTCTACATTGCCTGCGGCATCTCCGGTGCGATCCAGCACCTCGCCGGCATGAAGGATTCGAAGATCATCGTTGCGATCAACAAGGACGAAGAGGCACCGATTTTCCAGGTTGCCGACTACGGTCTTGTGGCTGATCTGTTCGACGTCCTGCCGGAATTGAAGTCCGCCGTCGAGTAAGCTTTTCGCACTTGCGAAAAAAACCCCGAGGCGAGGTCTGCTTTTCGCCTTGGGGTTCTTGTTGTTTAAGCCGAGAATTGCAAAATAAAGCTGTAAGGCAGCCATAGGGGCTGCGCCACGAGGATCGGATTAGAAGATGGTTGTCGAAATCAAGAAAGTCGGCGTAATTGGAGCTGGCCAGATGGGCAGCGGTATCGCTCATGTATGTGCGCTGGCAGGTTTCGACGTGGGCTTGAGCGATGTTTCGATGGATCGAATCGAATCCGGATTGGCGTCGATCAACGGCAACATGGCCAAGCAGGTCCACAAGGGGATCATCACCGAAGATGCCCGCAAGGCAGCTCTGGACCGGATCAAGCCGGCCGAGAATCTGGATCAGCTCGCCGAAACGGATCTGGTGATCGAATCGGCAGTTGAAAACGAACAGATCAAGCGCCGCATCTTTTCGCAGTTGTGCCCTATTCTGAAACCGGAAGCGATTCTCGCCACCAATACATCCTCGATTTCGATCACGCGTCTTGCCGCAAGCACAGACCGCCCCGAGCGGTTCATCGGCATTCACTTCATGAATCCGGTGCCGTTGATGGAGCTGGTGGAGCTGGTCCGCGGCATTGCGACCGAAGACGAAACCTTCGAAGCTTCCCAGCTGTTCTGCGACCGGCTCGGCAAACAGACGGCCGTTGCTGAAGACTTCCCCGCTTTCATGGTCAATCGCATCCTGTTGCCGATGATCAATGAGGCGATCTACGTTCTTTACGAGGGCGTCGGGTCGGTGGAATCCATCGACAAGGCCATGCGCCTGGGCGCCAACCATCCGATGGGGCCGCTTCAGTTGGCGGATTTCATCGGCCTTGATACCTGCCTGTCGATCATGCAGGTGCTTTACGAAGGCCTTGCCGACAGCAAGTACCGTCCGTGTCCGCTCCTTGTGAAATATGTTGAGGCGGGTTGGCTTGGCCGCAAGACCCAGCGCGGCTTCTATGACTACCGCGGTGACCATCCGGTCCCGACCCGGTAATACGAGGTCCTGCCATGAACCTCGCGCGTTACTGCCTGCAACATGCCGAACCGGACCGGCAGGCGGTGGCGCTGGAAGTGGCCGGTCCCGGCGGGAAGGTTCTCGAGAGCTGGACCTATGGCAGCATCGAAAACGCGGTGTTGTCGATCGCAGGCGGCCTTCGCGAAACAGGTTTGAAGCGGGGGGACCGTGTTCTTCTGCGCCTCGGGCATTCCAGTGATTTTCCGCTCCTGTTTTTCGGCGCAATAGCCGGAGGTTTCGTACCGATCCCGACGTCGGAAATGCTGACCGAAGCCGAAGTTTCGAAGATCCAAACCGACAGCGGTGCCGCGCTCACAATCCATGACGGACACACGTCCCTGCCTTTGGCTCCGGGGAAGTTGTTGGGGCCGGATGAAATAACGGTGCTAAAGGCATCGAGGCCGGGAAACTATGCTGAAACGGCTGCGGATGATCCGGCTTTTCTGATTTACACCTCCGGCACCAGCGGGACGCCGAAAGGCGTTTTGCATGCGCAAAGGGCAGCTTCGGCACGTGTGCCCATGTATCAGGGCTGGTACGGGTTCCGGAAAGCCGACCGCCTGCTTCACGCAGGTGCTTTCAACTGGACCTACACACTGGGTGCCGGATTGATGGACCCGTGGGCGAACGGGGCCACGAGCATCGTTTATGTGGGGCCGAGGGACCCGGACATCTGGCCGGGCCTCATCAGGTCAACCCGGGCGAGCCTGTTTGCAGCGGTGCCAAGCCTTTACCGCCGGATCCTCAAATATGGTGATGTCAATTATGAGGCTTTTCCGGACCTGCGCCATGGGCTGACAGCGGGAGAAGCCCTGTCAACCGACCTCTACCGGGCCTGGAAGACGCAGACAGGCAAGGAACTTTATGAAGCGCTCGGCATGAGCGAGATCTCCACCTATATCTCCAGCGGTCCGCACATGCTGGTCCGTCCGGGGTCGCCTGGCAAGCCGCAACCGGGAAGGCGGGTCGCCATTCTGGATGAAGCAAGTGAAACCGGGGACCTTGCGGAAATCGATCAGCCGGGTCTGCTGGCCGTACACAAGTCCGAACCGGGCCTCATGCTTGGCTATTGGCAAAGGCCCGAAGAGACTCAGGCCGCGTTTCGTGGCGACTGGTTCCTGACGGGCGACCGTGCGCGCAGCGATGCGGACGGGTATTACTGGTACGAAGGCCGGGCGGACGATCTGATGAACGCGTTTGGCTACCGGGTTGCGCCTGAGGAAGTTGAGCGGGTCTTGCGTGACCACCCGGATGTTCACGAAGTTGCGGTAACATCGGTCAGCATCCGAGATGGTGTCAGCCTGATCACGGCATTCATTGTGCCTTCGGACCCCGACACGTTTGATGAAACCGCCGTGGCCACCTTTGCGGCCGGAAACCTGGCGGAATACAAACGCCCAAAGGCCTATCAGGTTGTCTCAAGCTTGCCGCGCACACCGAGCGGCAAACTGAAGCGGAAGGCCCTCACCAGCACCCTGTGAAACAGGCGGGCCCCGGTACCGGACGGATCCTGTGCTCTGCCCTTGCGCTCCCGGAACACCCGCTGTCCGGTCCTGTCAGCTTGAGGGGCCGGTTTCGCGCCGTGCTGCTTCGATGAGTTGCTTTGCATCACTGGAAGCCCATTCGGCAGGACCGTACATGGTCCCGATTTCGCACCCTTCCGGTCCGATCAGGATGGTCGTCGGCAATCCGGTGGCCCTTGCCTTCTTGCGAAGGTCCTGAAGCAGCTGGTTGGACGAGTCAGAGTAGTAGGTCAGGTCCTTCACGCCGATTTCGTTCAGGAACGCCTTCGGCTTGTCGGGTCCGCCCCGGTCCAGATTGACCGCGACCACTTCGAAATCCTGGCTTCCGAGATCCCTTTCGAGTTCATCAAGTGCCGGCATTTCCTTACGGCACGGTGCACACCATGTTGCCCAGAGGTTCAACAGGACCGTCTTGCCCTTGAAGTCGGCCATGGTCACGGGCTGGCCGTCGGGCCCCTTGAAGGAAATCTCCGACAATCCCAGTGGTTTCTGGGCTGGAAGGAAAGCCGCTACTTCACCGGTTGCGTAAGGTTTGGCAGCATTTGCGGCAGCCAGCGCGCCCTGGCAGGTTTTCCCTTCCGCCGTGTTGCCATTCGGCCCGGCGATCACGTATAGAGCCGCGAGGGCTGCTACGGCGCCGGCGATGCCTGCGGTGATCATTCCGCGTTTTGAGCGTTGTCCGGTTTCGGTCGGCTTCGTCATTCTTCTTAACCTCGTCAGGGGTTGCCTCTTAAGGGACTTGGCATGAGCAATCGCATGTGGGGCGGTCGGTTCGCCGAAGGACCGGACGCCATCATGGAGGAAATCAACGCCTCCATCGATTACGACCGGAAGCTATATAAACAGGACATCGACGGCTCGAAAGCCCATGTGCGCATGCTTGCCGCCCGGCAAATTGTCACGCCGGACGATGCCGACAAGATCGTTCAAGGTCTAGACACGATCCTGTCAGAAATTGAGGCGGGGACCTTCAAATTCTCCCGTGCACTTGAAGACATCCACATGAATATCGAGGCGCGGCTGGCCGAGTTGATTGGCCCGGCAGCAGGCCGGTTGCACACCGCGCGCTCGCGCAATGATCAGGTGGCAACCGATTTCCGCCTCTGGGTCCGCGATACGCTCGATACGCTTGACGAGCAGTTGACCGAGCTGATGCAGGCGCTGGCGGAAAAGGCGGAAACCCATGCCGGCGACGTCATGCCCGGGTTTACCCACCTTCAGTCGGCGCAACCGGTGACATTCGGCCACCATCTGCTGGCCTATGTCGAAATGTTCGCCCGCGACCGTGGCCGTGTCCGCGATGCCCGCAAGCGCATGAACGAGAGCCCGTTGGGGTCCGCAGCACTGGCCGGAACGTCTTTCCCGATCGACCGCAAGTTGACGGCAGAGGCGCTCGGCTTTGATCGCCCGACAGCAAATTCGCTTGATGCGGTGTCCGACCGGGACTTCGTGATCGAGGCTCTGGCCGCCGCTTCTCTGGCTGCCATGCATCTGTCGCGTCTGGCGGAGGAGATCGTGATCTGGTGTTCGGCCCAGTTCGGTTTCATCAAGCTGTCCGACAAGTTCTCGACCGGCTCATCGATCATGCCGCAAAAGAAGAACCCGGATGCAGCCGAATTGGTGCGGGCCAAGACCGGGCGGATTTACGGCTCCCTGCAGGCGCTCCTGACCATGATGAAAGGGCTTCCGCTCGCCTATTCCAAGGACATGCAGGAAGATAAGGAACAGGCTTTCGACGGTCTTGCGAGCATTTCGCTCGCACTTGCGGCGATGACCGGCATGGTCAGGGATCTGGAGCCGGTGACCAAGGCCATGAAGAAGGCGGCCGGGTCAGGCTATTCGACGGCAACCGATCTGGCGGATTGGCTGGTGCGCGTTCTGGGCCTCCCGTTCCGCGACGCTCATCACGTCACCGGTCGTATCGTGGGATTGGCGGTCGAAAAGAATATCGAGCTGCACAAGGTGTCTCTTGAGGACATGCAGGCGGTCGAGCCGAAAATCACCGGTGAAATCTTCTCGGTCCTGTCGGTCGACAAGTCCGTGCGCAGCCGCACCAGCTACGGTGGCACGTCGCCGGTCAATGTGCGCAAGCAGGCCCGGCGCTGGCTGAAAGACTTGTCAAAAGCCTGAACACGTCACAGGGGCAGGGTTGAGGCCTTGCCCCGAAGCCTGTCTCATGCGAGGACAGAAGAAAATCCTCTTCGAACAAGGGAATGACCATGGCACCGCGCACCACTTTGAAGGCGTTCGCGTTCATCGGTTTGGCGCTTGCAGTGACGCTCGGCGGATGCGGCCGGCGCGGATCGCTTGATCAACCCGAGGCAAAGCCGAAAACACCGGCTTCGTCGACGGCGGCAACCGCGCCTTCTACAAAGACAACGGCTTCTCCCGCAGGCCCGGCTCCGGCAGGAACCGGCCGGACGCCGCAGAAATCGGAACAGCCGATTTCAAAAAAGTTCCCGCTCGATTTCCTGATCGAAAGCTGACGAACACGTAAAAATCAACCCGAGCCCCGAGGACCGGCGCGCGTGCACCATTTTGATTATCGCGAAGGCAGCCTTTATGCGGAAGGCGTTTCGGTAAAGGAGATTGCCGAGGCAGTCGGTACTCCGTTTTATTGTTATTCCAGCGCTACGCTGCAACGGCACTACGAGGTGTTTTCGTCAGCCTTTGACGATATTCCGTCGCTGGTCTGTTATGCGCTCAAGGCCAATTCCAACCAGGCTGTTCTGGCAACGCTGGCACAACTTGGCGCGGGCATGGACGTGGTTTCGGAGGGCGAACTCCGCCGGGCACGTGCGGCCGGTGTGCCGGCCAAAAAGATCCTGTTTTCCGGTGTGGGCAAGACGGCTGCCGAAATGGCCTACGCACTGGATGAAGACATTCTTTGCTTCAACGTCGAATCGGAGCCCGAGCTTCATCAGCTGTCCCGGGTTGCCAGCGAAAAGGGCAAGGTTGCCCGCATTTCCTTGCGCATCAACCCGGACGTGGATGCACGCACGCATGCCAAGATCTCGACCGGAAAGGCTGAAAACAAGTTCGGCATTCCCTGGCAGAAGGCGCGGTCGGTCTATGCGGCGGCCGCGAAGCTTCCGGGCATCAAGGTCACCGGGATCGACATGCATATCGGTTCCCAGATCACGGAGCTGCAGCCTTTCGATGACGCCTTCGGCCGGCTTGCGGAATTGATTGAGGATTTACGCCAGGAAGGTATTGCAATCGATCATGTCGACCTCGGGGGCGGGCTCGGAATTCCCTATGTCAAGGACAATGATCCGCCGCCGCATCCGGACGCTTATGCCGAAGTGGTGAAAAAGCACGTCAAGCAGCTCGACTGTACGGTCATGTTCGAGCCCGGGCGGCTGATTGCTGGCAATGCGGGTATCCTCGTGAGCGAGGTCATCTACGTCAAGGAAGGCGAAGACAAGTCGTTTGTCATTGTGGATGCCGCGATGAACGACCTGATCCGGCCGACCCTTTACGAGGCCTATCACGAAATTCGCCCGGTGGATGTGGTGGATCCGGATGCGGAGCAAGTGCTTTGTGACGTGGTCGGACCTGTTTGCGAGACCGGCGATTATCTCGCCAAGGGCCGGACCTTGCCGAAACCGGCTGCCGGTGATCTTCTGGCGGTTTATTCGGCCGGGGCGTATGGCGCGGTCCAGTCCTGTACCTACAACTCCCGCCTGCTGGTCCCGGAAGTCCTTGTAAATGGATCGGAATATGCCGTGATCCGGCCGCGTCCGAGCTATGACGACCTGATCGGTCTGGACCGGATACCGGACTGGCTCAAGAAAGCGTGACCATAAACGGGCAGCAGTTAGTGTGACGAACCTGTTGCCCGCGGGTTAATTCTGCCTCACTTTAGAACTAGGCACCTAAACTTGCCATTTTGACTGACGTTGTCAGTGTGTGGCCGGTATGAAGAGGGGTGATGCCTTGGGCCAAGGTGAAACGCGCAAGTCACGGACTGACAGGAACGATCCCCGGCATCGGCTTGAAACGCTTGTTCAGCGGAGCCGGGCCATTCTTTTCGCCGAGGATTTCTGGCGGGCGCTGCTGCCTGTGCTCACCGTGGCCGGGATTTTCATCGGATTGTCTTGGCTCGGCATCTGGATCGACAGCCCTGTCTGGCTCCGGGTCATCGGACTGCTTGGTTTTGCGGCAGCGTTCTTGTGGTCGGTCCGTGGTTTCTATTCCCTGCGCTGGCCAACCCGTCAACAGGCGCTCGCCCGTGTTGAAGAGGCATCGGGGACGTCGCACCGGCCGCTGACGGCGCTTACCGATGATCTGGCAAATGCCACCGATAGCCCGTCCACCAGCGCGCTCTGGAAACTTCATCTCAAACGGATGGCCAAGACGGTTGCCGGGATGCGGACGGGAACGCCGGATCCGCGTGCCTACCGTCAGGATCCTTACGCCTTGCGCCTTGTGGCCGCGCTCTTGGTCATTGTCGGCTTTTTCGCGACCGGGCCGGACCGCTGGTCGCGCCTTGGCGCGGCTTTTCAGGTTCCGGCCGATACGGCGGCGATTGCCAGCCGTCTTGATGCCTGGGTGACGCCGCCGCTCTACACCAATGAACCTCCAATTTATCTGACCGGCGAGAGCGCGGCCTTTCGCGACCCCGGCCAGCCGGTGACGGTTCCGGAGGGATCGGTTCTGGTTGTCAGGTCACAGGGCAATGACGGTCTGTCGGTGGCAGTGTCCAAATCGCCGGAGGATGCGGTTGAAACCGTTGCGCCCGAAAATGGAAACGGGGCGGCTTCCGGGCTTCCGGCTGAGTTCCGGGTAACGCTTGAAAAGCCCTCGGTGGTTCTGTTGAAGAAGGGCGAGACCGCCGTTGCTCAGTTTCCGTTCCTCGTCCGGCCGGACAACGCTCCTGAAATCGCGTTGACGCAGGATCCGGAACAGCTGTTGAGCGGCGCGTTGAAATTCGCCTACCGGATGGACGACGATTATGGCGTTGTCGCCGCAGAAGCGCGCATTGCACCGGTTCTGAAGGGCCGCGGAGAGAGCGGTTCTCCGCGCCCGCTCGTCGAAGCTCCGCAATTTCCCCTTTCCTTGCCGCCGCGTTCGGGCGATCTGAAGACCGGGGAAACGATTCGCGACCTGACATCTCACCCCTGGGCCGGGTCGGAGGTGTATCTGCATCTGACTGCGCGCGACGAGGCCGGACAGGAGGGATACAGCCCGCCACACAGGTTTGTGCTGCCTCAGCGTCTGTTCCGGAAGCCGCTGGCCCGTGCCGTGGTGGAGCAGCGGCGGGATCTTGCGCTTGATGCCAACAATCAGACGCGCGCAATCACTGCGATTGACGCCCTTCTGGTGGCACCCGAAGTGTTCGAAATCGACACAAGGACATATCTGGGCATGCGCTTTGCCTACAAGGAGCTTGTCCGGGCAAACAGCGACGAAGAGTTGAAAGCCTTGCTGCCGCTTTTGTGGGATCTGGCGCTGACGATCGAGGATGGTGACCTGTCCATGGCCGAACGCGCCCTGAGAGACGCCCAGGAAGCCTTGCGGCAGGCGCTCGAGAATGGGGCGAGTGATGAGGAAATCGCCGAACTGACCCAGCAGCTCCGGGAGGCCCTCAATGATTACATGCAGGCGCTTGCCGAGCAGATGCGCAACAATCCCCAGGCGATGCAGCCGTTCAATCCGAACCAGCAGATGCTGAACCAGCAGGACTTGTCGGACATGCTCAACCGGATTGAGGAACTCGCCCGCACCGGTTCGCGCGATGCTGCACGCGAGTTGCTGGCCCAGATGCAGCAGATGCTGGAAAACCTGCAAGCCGGACGCCCGCAAATGATGCCGGGTGCCATGACGAATGAAATGATGCAGATGCTGGATGAACTTGGCCGCATGATCCAGCAGCAACAGCAACTGATGGACCAGACCCACCAGTTCAACAACCAGCGGCAACAGCAGCCGGGTCAACAAGGCCAGCAGGGCGAAGGGCAACAAATGACCCAGAAGCAGCTTCAGCAGCTGCTGGATCAGTTGCAGCAGGGGCAGGGGGATCTGGCGCAGCAGCTTCAGCAGCTGATGGATCAGCTTGGCCAAAACGGCATGGGCCAGAGCGAGGCACTGGGCGAGGCTGGGGAATCGATGGGCGAGGCACAGCAGTCGCTCGGCCAGGGCCGTGGACAGCGCGCACTCGGGCAACAGGGTGATGCGCTGGATGCGCTGCGCCGCGGCGCCCAGGGCATGGCGGAACAGATGATGGGTCAGGGTGAGGGGCCGGGCCTTACCACCGGGCGGTCTCCGATGGACGAGGATCCGCTCGGCAGGCCCCGGCGGAGCGAGGGACCGGACTTCGGCAACCGGGTCCAGGTGCCCGATGAAATCGATGTCCAGCGAGCCCGCCGGATTCTGGAGGAACTGCGCCGCCGCTTCTCCGACCCGAACCGGCCTCAGATCGAACTGGACTATCTGGAGCGCCTGCTGAACCGGAATTAGTGTGATGCGAGCTTGGTGAGGTTTGTCCGGGACCGAAGAGCCCGGATAGCCAGATTTAACAGCCCGCCGGTCCCGGATCTTCGCTTTGCTGCATTCGGGACGGGGAATACGTCATGGATTTCATGGAACATGGGGTGGTTCAAACGGGTGATGATACCGGCGAGTTCAGTCGCTTCCAAATCAAACGCCCGGTCCAAAGGGGCCGGGCGTTTGATTGTCATATTTGCGTTGGAACCTTAACCGTAACTGCGGCCAATCGTACCTTCGGACCCGGAAATCGCATCGCGAACCGCACGCCGGATGTCGGCAAGTGAAAACGGCTTGGTCACGATGTCGTGGACAAGCTTGTCCAGCCCGTCGGCGCGTTCGCGCTGATCCGCAAAGCCTGTCATCAAAAGGATCGGCATTTCGGGATAGTCCCGTGCGGAATGCAAGGCCAGCGCAATGCCGTCCATGACCGGCATCTTGATGTCGGACACCAGCAGGTCAAAGGCCTTGCCGTGCTTGTCGAGTTCCTCGACTGCCTGGCCACCATCCTCAACAGCCTTGACGTGATGTCCGTCGAGTTCCAAAGCCCGTTTGACGAAGCTCCGGACCGCGTCATCGTCTTCGGTCAGAAGAATGCGGGCCATTCGTTACTCTCCTGTCGCTTCTCCGCCGCCGGCAGGTTCCTGCGGAACGACATAGCCGATGAAGGGCAGCTGGCGCCAAGCATGGCCCATGTCCATTCCGTAGCCAACCACGAACTTGTCAGGGCAGGCAAACCCGACATAATCGGCCGAGATCGCTGCCTTGCGCTTTTCCGGCTTGTCGAGCAATGCGGCAACCCGCACCGACCGTGCGCCGCGCCCAAGCAGACGTTCCTTGGCAAACTTGAGGGTCCTGCCGGATTCGAGGATATCATCGACGAGGATGATATCCCGATCATTCACGTCGCTTTCAACATCCCGGAGAACCCGGATATTGTCCGAACCTTCCGTGCCAGCGCCATAGCTGGACAGATGCATGAATTCCATTTCCAGCGTCATGCCGGCACGGTGCATCTCCCGCACAAGGTCGGCTGCGAAAATGAAACTGCCTTTCAGGACGGCGACGATCAGGAGCCGGTGCGGATCGGAGACCGCGATCTCGCCGGCAAGGTCCGAAACACGCGCGGCGATCGCGTCTTCGTCAAAAAGGGTGTTGATTGTGGGTGTCATGCTACTCGACTACGGTTTTTCCGGGCTGGCGGTCGACAAACCGCACCTGAATATCGTTGGCGCCCGGAGGAGGATCCGGCAATATGCTCCGGAACCGGGTTTCATCCAGGCCACTCAGCATTTCCGTCCGCGGTTCAACCGTCCAGGCGTAAATTTCCTGTAGATCGGTTCCCCGGATCGACAGCCGGACCGCCGGAATGCTCTTGTCCGTCTTTTCAATGTTGCGGATTGAGCCTTCCACAACAAGAACCGGCCGGCCCTGATCCTGTTCGGCGAATGTCCTCAGGTTTTCAAACTCCAGACCCCGCAGATTGACATCCAGTCCGATCATGTCGAACAGGCTTGCCAGATCCGGAGCCGCGCGCACGATATCGGTCCTGATTGTCAGCAAAAAGGCAGTCAAAGCGATGGCAAATGCAAAAAGCGCCACGCCGCCGATCCGCCGGTAGTTGCGCCGGGCAACCCATGTGGCGGCCGCACCCAATCGATTGCGGCGGTACTTGTCCGGGTTGACCTTTACTCTCGGCCTGTTCGCCAGGGTCTCGATATCAACGGGTTTGGGCGTTTCGTCCGAACCGGCGGATGGTTTGGTCTGTTCCGGCGGTTCCGGTTTTCCGCTGGGCCCGCTTGATGGCCGTTCGACGGGAGAAGGAACCACGTCAATGGTCTTTTGGTCGCGCTTGGGCGGCGCGGGCGGTTGCTGTCTTTCCGAAACAGACGCATCGATCTCATCGAGATCGTCCGTCCAGGTTTCGGAAGAAAAGTCCTGAATGCCGTCATCTTGCGGCTCAAGGTCCGGATCGCCGTCCTGATGGTCCGGCATCACGAACCATTTGCCGCCGCAACGGACGCATTTCACACTCCGGCCTTTTTGGCCGAGTAGTTCGGGTTTGACGTCGTATGACGTATGACAGTCCGGACATTTGATCTTCATACGCGAAGACCCTTCACCAAATGTGCTAAAGCGTCTGCCAGTCTGGCCGAGCGGGGTGTGTTCCGGCATTGGTTTGGTGGCGGCGCAGAGCGTCACCCACGGAAACTTCGAGGCTACAGAGGACAACCATATGTTTAATGAAGCGTTAACGCGAGGGCTTTAGCTTGCAGGCAGCGTCAGGAGGTGTGTGTGATCCGCTTTGAAAATGTCGGACTGAGATATGGCATGGGTCCCGAAATCCTGAAGGACCTGACCTTCCGGATCGAGCCCCAGTCTTTCCAGTTTCTGACAGGCCCGTCAGGTGCCGGCAAGACCAGCCTCATTCGCATGTTGTTCATGTCGTTGCGGCCGACCCGCGGTCTCGTGCAGGTGTTCAATCGTGACATCAGCCTGATCCAGAAGCAGGAACTGCCCGAGTTGCGCCGGAAAATCGGAGTCGTGTTTCAGGATTTCCGCTTGCTGGATCACTTGACGACTTACGAGAACATCGCCTTGCCGCTCCGGGTGAACGGAAAGGATGAGTCCGAATACCGTTCGGATGTGATTGAGTTGCTCAAGTGGGTTGGCCTTGGCGAGCGCATGCATGTGCTGCCTCCGGTGCTGTCCGGGGGGGAAAAGCAGCGTGCGGCCATCGCCCGGGCCTTGATCACCCGGCCGGATGTCTTGTTGGCCGATGAGCCGACCGGGAACGTGGACCCCCCGCTTGCGCGCCGCTTGCTTCGCCTGTTCATAGAACTTAACAAGCTGGGGACGTCCGTTGTGATCGCAACACACGACATTGCGCTTCTGGAGCAGGTGGACGCGCGCAGAATGGTGCTGGCCGAAGGCCGCCTAGAGATTTTTGATTAGGACTGTCGATGGCGACGCGTAAAAAACCGGTGCGAAGAAACGCCTCGAGCGCCGAAGTCATCCCCGAGCGAAAGCCCAAACGTCCTGCCAATCCGGCGCGAAAGGCTGCCGCCAGAGGCAAATCGCTCGAAAACGCCAAAATCCGGCAAAGTGCCGCGATCGTGCCGCCCCAGTCTGTCGCCGGGCGCGCGTTGACGCTGGTTGTCGCGATCATGTGCTTTCTCGCGAGCCTGACTGTCGGGGCCGTGTCGATCGTCTGGCAGGCTGCCGACGCCTGGCAAAACGATCTGGTGCGCGAGGTAACGATCCAAATCCGCCCGGCTGAAGGCGTGGACATGCTGCGCGAGATCGACAAGGCGGTCGCGCTGACACAGGAATATGCCGGGATCGGCGATGTCAGGGCCTTGTCGGATACTGAAACAAGAGACTTGTTGCAGCCTTGGCTCGGGGCCGGACTTGACCTCGACACCCTTCCGGTTCCCAGACTGATCCAGATTACGGTTGCCGATCCGGATCTACTGAACCTGAAGGACCTCAAGCAGAAGATCGAGGCAGAAGTGCCCGGCGCAACCCTTGATGATCACTCTATCTGGACATCCCGCCTGGCAGCGATGGCCGGTGCGGTTGTCGTGGTCGGGGTTGCCATCATGATTCTGGTTCTTGCTTCCATGGTGCTCAGCGTGGTGTTTGCAACCCAGGCGGCCATGGCCGGTAACAAGGACGTGGTATCCGTGCTGCATTTCGTTGGTGCCGAAGACAGCTTCATTGCCCGGGAATTCCAGCGCCATTTTCTGATGCTGGGCCTGAAGGGCGGACTTTCAGGCGGGTTTGCAGCGACCCTTTGCTTTGTATTGCTCGACATCCTCACCCGGCAAAATGAAGGTTTTGCGGGAACGGACCAGTTGTCGGCCCTGTTCGGGCCAGTGTCCGTCGGGTTGCCGGGGTATCTCGGCGTGATCGGGGTGGTGTTTCTTGTTGCGGTCCTGACGGCATTGACTTCCGGGTTGGCCGTGAAAGCGCATCTTTCGAAGGTGGATTGACGCTAACCGGACATTTGCCACCAAAAGTTCCGAATCATCTATCATGAAAAAGCCATGAACCGCGGAGACACCGACACAGATCAGGCTGGCTTTTACCCGCCGCCGCCAAAAGACGGCGATGGTGAGGACCATCGTGCGTTGCCGGTTAAGACGCGGATATCGGCCAATAGGGGTGTTTGGCAGCGGAAGCGTTTGCTGGCGGTCATCGTAATCGTTCTCGGTCTTCTGCTGATTGCGGGCAAGTTTTTTGCCTTTGCCAACAAGGTTGCCCATCTTCAGATCCCCAAAGATCCCCGGGCGGACGCCATTGTTGTCCTGACTGGCGGAACGGAACGCGTGCAGCAGGCAATTCATCTTCTGGGCGAGGGGCATGCCGGACGGCTGCTGATTTCGGGCGTTCACCCCGGCACGACACCAAAGCAGATCGCCTACATGACCAAGACGGACATGCCGTTGCTGTCATGCTGTGTGGATCTCGATCGGGTGGCGTTGAACACGGAAGGCAACGCGTTGGAAACGGCCCGCTGGATGGCTGGAAACGGTTTCAGCTCGCTCATTCTGGTCACCAGCGCCTATCATTTGCCCAGGGCCCAGACGGAACTGGCCAGCGTCATGCCGGGCATCCGGATGATCCCCTATCCGGTCTATTCCTCGGAACTTGATCTCAAGGCATGGTATCGGTCGCCTGCCACCACCCGGCTTCTCATTCGCGAATATTCGAAGTATACCCTCGCCGGTCTTCGTGTTGCCCTTGTCCGGGCGGGCAAGGCACTCGGTTTGTAATCGGCCCGCGCCAGTCTGGCGCCGAACCTTCGGATATCATGCTTTTTCTGCGCTCGACCCTGTTTCAAATCCTGTTTTACCTCGTGACATTCGTCATGATGCTGCTGCTGTCGCCGGTCTTTCTGCTTCCCTGGAGATGGGGCTGGTGGATTGTGCCGTTCTGGTCGCGGGTCTTGCAGGTCTTGATGCGGTATGTCGCGGGCATCACGGTCGAGGTGCGCGGGCGCGAAAACATTCCCGATGGCGGGTTCATCGTCGCAGCCAAGCATCAATCCGTGTGGGAAACCGTATCCCTGATCCCGTTGTTCAGGTGTCCGACCTTTATCCTGAAGCGCGAACTGCGCTGGATTCCGATTTTTGGCTGGTACACGGCCAAGTTCAGGACCATCCCGATCAACCGCGGCAAGCGGGCAGCCGCCCTCAGGGTCATGCGGGAACACGCAAAACAGTCGATTGCCGACGAGCGGCAGATTTTCCTTTTCCCGGAAGGGACGCGGCGCCCTGCGGGAGCCGAACCGCAGTACAAGTTCGGAATCGCCCATCTCTACAAGGATCTGGAATGCCCGGTTCTGCCGGTCGCGCATAATGCAGGGGTCTATTGGCCGCGGTCGTCCTGGCTGGTTTATCCGGGCAAGGTGATTGTCGAATTCCTGCCGCCGATTGAGCCGGGGCTTGATCCGAAAGTGTTTCACGACCGGATGGTTGACGCGATCGAAACGGCGAGCAACGCGTTGCTTGAGGAAGCCCGGACCGCACCCAATCCGTCTCCCGTACTTAAAGACATTGTAAGTTCAAGCGCCATATAGCTGGCGCTCCTGCCTAACCGCCGGGCTGGTTCAAACCGGCAAGCTGCTTGGACAACCACGATACACCATGATCGCGGATGCCGAGTTCATCGAGATGGGCGGCGGTGTTGAGCACATATTCCGGATTGCGGCCGGACTGGCCGGCTGCTTCCAGGACAATATCAAGCTGTGTTGCCAATGGCAGGGCACCGGCATATTGCGGATGCGCGCGGTCGACCATGTAGGTCAACGCCTCGACGGTTTCCCCGGAAGGCAGCTGGACCTTGCGCCATTTCTCAAGATAGACCATGGTCACTTGTTCGCGGGCCCGGAGATAGGCAATCGTGTCTTCCCGGCTGTCGGCGTGGACAAGATAGGCCATGCCCCGGCAGGCGCCGCCGCGGTCGAGGCCAAACACCAGGCCGGGCTTTTCCTGTGTGCCCCGATGGACCCAGGAATAGACACACAGCGACCGGTGCGCGCCGCGCAACAAGGCAGGTTCGGACCGCAAATGATCAAAGCCGGGATTCCACATCAAGGAGCCGTAGCCAAAAACCCAAAAATCGCTCATATCCAGCCTTAGTGCCATACCGCAACGGCTGCGGGCTTAGCAACGACGCGGTCAAGACGCAACGGGCGAATGCGCCCCAACCCAAGGATGCCTGATGAACGCACCCTCACTGGAACCCCGGAAAAACGTCAGAACCAGGTATATTGTGCTTGCGCTGATTGTCCTTGCTGTCATGGCGGTGTGGTCCGGCGCATGGGCCTATGGCCGGTCGGTGCTGCTTGGCGAGATGGACCGGTTTATTTCCAATTTGAACCGCGACGGAGTGGTGCTGTCATGTGACCGGCGGTCAGTCGGAGGATTTCCCTTTCGCTACGAGGTGGCCTGTTTCGGCCTGAGTGCGAGCGAAGGGGAGGGCGCGCGCGGAACCGTCACCGGGCTGAGCGCGGTCGCGCTGATCTACAATCCCTGGCACGTGATTTTTGAGGCGGAAGGTCCGGGCAACCTGACGGACCCTCTGACCGGCACGGCAGCGGATATGGATTGGGAAAGCGCCCGCTCAAGCGTCATGTTTTCCGATGAGTTTGTCCGGCAGGTTGATGCGGTTCTGGCGAAGCCTTCGATCGATCTCAAGTTTGCCGGGCACAAGGGCGACATCGAGGCCGGGGCGGCGGACCTGCATTTCCGAGCTGTTCCGGATGCTCCGCAGACGCTTGAGGCCTTTGTGGATCTGAAAGACCTGTCGAGTTCGTTTTCGCCCCTTGGCAAGGAACCGTTGAACGCCCGCCTTCACGTGCGTGTCGACAAGGGCATGGCCCTGATGAACGGTGTGCCGTTCGAGCGTTTGCCGGTGGATGCGGATGGCAACCGGTCAATCCAGATCGCGCTGATATCCCTTGCAAACGGACAGGCGGAAGTGTCGGCGGAGGGCCAGGTCAAGATCAACCGGCGCGGGCTTGTGTCGGGCAAGGTCGATGTGACGATCACGGACGTATCGGAAACCTTCCGCCTGCTTGGCAAGGTGTTTCCGCCGCAATCGAATATCCCGCAAGCGCTTCAGGGAGCGGCGCTTGCGTTCGGTGCGTCCAGGACCGGCACAAACGGGGCCCAGACCATCACGATGCCCCTGACGATTGTCGACAACAAGCTGCGTGTCGGTCTGATTCCGCTTGGGAAATTGCCCCGGTTGTTCCCGGCCTCGGATGCCTGATCAGTCGCCCGCGATCCGGTCGATCGGAATGACGTAGCTCTTCCGGTGATCGGGTTCGGCGATCTTTTCATAAAGTGCGACAGCCGGTGCGTTCTTGCCCGGCACCAGCCAGCGCAGATGCAGCCAGCCCCGCTTGTGGCCTTCCTCGACCAGCGTTTCGATCATCTCGCGCCCGATACCGTGATTGCGGAAGTCCGGGTGGACATAGATGTCGTCGAGCTGGCCGATGCGCAAACCCGTGATCAGTTCGGGCAGGTCGAAATAAACTGCAAAACCGATCAGCTGGCCGCCCTGAAAGGCGCCGACCACTTCGGCGGTCTTGTCGCCGAGAATGCGCTCTGCGTAGTACTCGTCGGGACGGCGCGGTGCGCCACGGCGAAGCGCCTGGGCATTTTCTGCGATGAGCGGGGCAAGTTGGTGGGCGTCGTCGGGACCAAGGGTCCTGATGTCCGTTGTGCTCATGGGATCTCCGGAACGGTCTGTCCATCTAGAAGACCGCACCATGTCCCGTTCGCACCGTACAATCAAGGACTTGATCGCCGCATCCCGGATCGGGGCACCGAAAACCCCGTGTTTGACAGATCAAGTGCCGGGCCTTACCGGTTGGCCCTCCATATAGGGCGCTGACATGGCAACGCAAACACTCCGCATTCGCGCAACTCTCATCGGCCTGACCGCCGTCCTGATGTGGGCGACGCTCGGCCTGTTCGGGGCCGGGTCCGGAGATGTTCCGCCCTTTCTCCTGAATGCTCTGTGTTTTGGTCTGTCGGGTATTCTTGCGACCGGCTGGCTTGTGGCGCGGGGACAGTTGTCCTTGTTGCGCCAGCCGCCGAAGGTCTGGGCTTTCGGGACGCTGGGGCTCTTCGGGTTTCATTTTTTCTATTTCACCGCGATCCGGAATGCGCCTCCGGTGGACGCCAATCTGATCAACTACACGTGGCCGCTGCTGATCGTGGTGTTCTCGGCATTGCTCCCGGGCGAATCCCTGCGTTTGCATCACGTGATCGGCACTGTCCTCGGGCTTGCCGGGGCGGCCCTGCTCATCACCGGAGGCGAGGGGCTGCGGTTCGAGAGTGGATCCGTGCTTGGCTACGGGGCGGCTGTTGTCTCATCCTTGTTCTGGTCCAGCTATTCGGTTCTGTCGCGCCGCCTCGGCTCTGTCCCGACCGAGGCGGTCGCCGGTTTTTGTCTGACAACGGCAGCGCTTTCGGCTCTCTGCCATGTGTTTCTGGAAGAAACCGTCTGGCCGCAAGGCGGACTGGAATGGGCGTCGGTTGCCGCCCTCGGTGAAGGTTTTTCGATGCGGGCCGCGGCG
>NZ_SMMF01000565.1:0-1924 GCF_009711355.1 Roseibium sp. RKSG952
GAAGGGGGTTGCCGCGCTTCTGGATCAATACCGTGGTCACGTGGTTGAGCGTCCGGGTTTTCGGGGTTGTGTTTTAGCATGTACAGGGCCTTTATCTCCAGCTCACAGGGAGGGTGAAATTTGTCTTATTGCTTTACCTATAATCAAACATTATTGCTTGACTCCATCCTTGTCAATAAGTAAGGACATAGGCAGTTCAGAAATTCGCAGAAGGCTAGATCATTGGCTGACAATACCTCCAAATATGACCGGTCAGCTCGGTCTTTCGGATACGCTCGAGCAAGCGCTGATGATGAGGATGCGAGATGCCAGTTACAGGCGTTAGCGCCTTTGGGCCTGTTCAAAATTTTCGAGGAGAAATCGTCTGGTGCGGAGATGAAGCGCCACCAGTATGAGTTTTTGGAATTGCATCTCCAGCCGGGTGATACGCTCTATGTCACCAAGCTGGACCGCCTCGGCAGAAACCTCGTTGAGCTCGAGCAGTTTGTGACTTGGCTTGAAAAAAAAGGGATAGAATTGATCTGTCTTCACCAGCCAATCGACCTGAAAAGCGCAATGGGCAGAATGATCCTCCGTCAGATGGCTGTCTTCACCGAGATGGAGAGCGAGCTTGCGACAGAGCGCACCAGGAAGGGCATGGAGGCGGCTCGGAAAGCCGGCAAGCGGATGGGGGCAATCACCAAACGCGAGCTCTGGGAAGAGAAAGACCCGAAGAAGGCAGCAAAGATTTTGGCAGATTGTGCCGACCCGGCGATGAGTATGAACGCCATTGCAAAAACGTATGGAATTACCAATTCGACGCTGCGCCGGAATTGGGGCGCGGAATTGATTGCGTCGGGAAAACTACCGAATAAATAGAGGATTTTGAGATGACTGACACTGCTAAAATGAACGAGGCCGCAAATAAAATTGCTGAGGCCGTCGAGGCTCTGCAAGCTGCTGGATTAACGACATTAGCAGATGCTGCAAGAGACTTGCAGGATCGTGTTGAAGCGGTCCTTGAAGGGGATAGCCCCATTCTGGGTGACGATGAGTGACGGCCCTTGTGAGGACAGGGTGTCCTGATTATGCAGGGCGACTCGGATGGAGCGAAAACGCCTGACTATTCACTGAGACCAGAGCAGAAATCAGCCCTCCGCTCGCGAGAGCGCGCCTTGAGGAATTGTCGTGATTCAGAAATATACTTGTGGTCAGATTACGGCATGCTTAGCGCTATCAACGGAAAAATAGTCAAGACTGTTGCCCCGGATGACAGTCTTGATAAGCGACTCGATTAGTTGTCAGTGACGCTCATTTGTTAACGCTTTCCTCGTCCAACAAGGGATGAGGGGGAGACGTTAAACACAAAGGACTCGAGACCATGGATGAATGGTCGCAAGGCATTCATAGATGCTTCGGATCCGGATTGTCCGGAGTCATAAGGCAATCGGGACCCAAGCAATAGTGTTGACAATTTTGCGATTAGCTTATATTTAGGAATTCGTCGACGGGGCGGTTTCTCTGGCGGGAGGCAAAGCACCCATCGCAACAAGGCAAGGCTGCGATTTCCTCAGCTCGCATCCGAAGAAACAGGGCGCCCGGACATCAACCAGGCGCCTTGTTTCTATTTCGACGACCCGTCGCATGAATACTCCGTTCGAGCGCGGGCGCAAGTATTCGTTTCTCTAGAACTACCCCTCGCATTCCGGCATGCGGGGCGTGGATCACAGCTAAGCCAGAGGGATCGTCCGAAAACTCGACAGCCGCAGGAGCCACGCGGGCGATCTCGACAGATCTTTCACGTCCGTGTTTGATGAACGCGCCGCGAAGCCCAGATTCTCGGCGGAGGAGTGCAGACATCAGTTCCGGAAAATCGAGTACGCGACCCCAAGGAGCCCGAACGCGGTTCTTGATCCAGAAGCGCGACAAACCCCTTCCTTCAGGG
>NZ_SMMF01000151.1:0-298 GCF_009711355.1 Roseibium sp. RKSG952
ACAAGATCCCGCAAATCCCCAACCGTTGGAGCCGAGCCGCAATAGTGCAGAAAGATCAGACCTGAATTCGATAAATCGAGGTGCTCAGATTTCAGGCGGCATCTCGAACGTCAATTAGATTTTGATCTCCTAATTTATTCAGGTAAAATTATTTATTTACATTGCGACGGATATGTTATTCTCCGGATTTTAATTGATCTATCATAGAATTTTTCCGGAGCAATATTGATTTTTATAATTTATATAAAAATTTAATATTTCATACTTTTCTTTTTTATCTATCCTCAAGCTGTAACTG
>NZ_SMMF01000788.1:0-9391 GCF_009711355.1 Roseibium sp. RKSG952
AAATGTGCGAAAAATTTTATACGTTATCGACAAAAACCGAGCGCCTCAAGGCGTTGCGTCTGGCACGCGAAGCCGAAGCAGGTGTTGCAACGCGCAAACCGCGCAAGGCCCGCGTCTCCTGAGCCCAATCCGGGATCATAAGTTCAAAGCGTCAAATGTGTCCTGCAGATCGCCTTTTGGCCTGCATGCCGGTAAATAAAATTCGTTTATATATTTGAATGAAAATATATAAATATTAATAGTGTTTTTTTGATATTTCCGCATAAATGATAGTTACAGGGTAATTGAAATTTAGTGTTCTTTTTACTGTAGAGAATTATTCCAATTTAGTTGGGGGCTCAATTGTCGAGCGAAACGGCATCCGTATCCGAGCCGCATCCGGACCTTGAGGGGGACCGGAAATCAGACGTCCGGCGCGTTCTCGCTGCCGGAGCCGTGGGCAATCTGCTGGAATGGTTTGACTTTGCGATATACGGGTTCATGGCGCCGTTCATTGCGGCCCGTTTTTTTCCGGCATCCGATCCCCTCAGTTCGCTGCTGGCGGTTTATGGAGCGTTTGCTGCCGGATTTCTGGCCCGGCCCATCGGGTCTGCCATTTTCGGCCATATGGGCGATGCCGTGGGCCGCAAATACATGCTCATCGTTTCGATCATGATGATGGGCGTGAGTACGGCCGCCATCGGGCTGCTGCCAGCCTATGACCAGATTGGCCCGGCTGCTGGCGCGTTGCTTGTCATCATGCGCATTGTGCAAGGGATTTCCGTGGGCGGCGAATACAGCGGTGCGTCCGTTTTTCTCGCGGAACAGGCACCGGTGGGGAAACGGGGACGCTACGCAAGTGTTTCCAACATCAGTTGCATCTTGGGGTTTCTGATCGGCTCGGCCATGGTTGCGGTCATGACACATCTTTTCTCCGCTGACCAGATATCGGATGGCTTGTGGCGCTATGCTTTTTTGTCGGGCGCCATCATCATGATCGTCGGGTTTTTCTTGCGCCGTTCCCTGGACGTGCCAGAGGCCGCCCGTCCGGAGGATGGCGGCAAACGGCGTGTTTCGCCGGTCGTGGCGGCAATCCGGTTTCATTGGAGAGACATCCTGCAGATTGGCGGTCTGGCCCTGTCCAGCAATGTCGGCTTCTACATCCTGTTTGTCTTTTCCGTCACCTATCTAACCACCCGCATGCATGTGCCGGCCTCTTCGGTGATGGATATCAACACGCTCGGCCTGGTTGTGCTTACGGCCTTCACCTTCGTGGGCGGCTGGCTGGGCGATCTGTTTGGCAGGAAACGAATGCTGATCCTGTCAAATGCGGCCTTGCTTGTTCTGACCTTGCCGTTGTTTTGGCTTGTGCATCATGCTGACGAATTCCTGGTTTTCTGGGGGTTTTTGGGATTTGCGGTTCTTGTCGGAATGCTGCTCGGTCTCAATCCGGGCATGATGGCCGAAATCCCCGAGCGCCATGTCCGTGTCAGCGTTTTGTCGATCGGCTACAATCTTGCTGTCGCGCTGTTTGCCGGAACGTCCCCCGCTGTGGTCACATACCTTCTGCAGCAAACCGGCAACGACTTCTCCCCGGCCTATTATCTGATGTTTTTCACATTTCTGGCGCTACTAGCAGCGATCAGGGTCCGGAAAAACGGCCAAGACCTCACATGATGGTTTTCCGGCAATCCTGAACCGGTGACAGCGCATTTTCTGCGCCGGTCACCGAATGGGAGGCCCGCTTTATGCCGGCAGCGGAACGGAAGCGGGAGATCGGATTGCATCGGGGTGTTCAAAGACGTTCACTTCGCGCAAAGCATCGAGAACCGACGCGATATCATTTTCCGACACCTGAAAATGCTGGTGGGCCTGGCTCTTGCCGCAAATGACCGGCGTGTAGTGGTGCTGCTTGAGGCGTGACATCCAGAGATAGGAGCTCTGGACGTAGTTGGCCGGAAACAGCTCGACCACTTGGCCACCTTCCTGAGTGAAAAGCAGATTTGTAAGACCGGCCCCGTGCGCGCCGACAATTACCTTCGCCTCGTCGAACAGCCTGACCTGTTCGGCATGGCTCATCGTGCCGGGGATAATCCGTTCGAAGCCAAGCGGTTCAAGGCGCTGCCAAAGATCCTGTTCATTCTGAATGCGGCGGATCTTTGCGTCGTCGCGTGCAACATAAACCTTGCGCCATGGCGTCTTGCACGGCTTGATATTATAGGCTGCCTTGTAGGCGGTGCTGATCCTGTCGCCCCCCTGCTCGGTTTGCGGTGAACGAAAGCGGCTGCCATTGCGTGACTTGATTGTGTAGCAGATGTCGGCTTCGATCCTTTCATTCGGCCCGACTTCCTCAATGCGCAGAAACTTATATTTTCTCTCCAGATAGGTGTAGATACTTCTTTGGATGGAAGAAATATCTTCACGCACAAGCGCCGTAACAGCTTCGCGTTTCGTCTGTCTTTCAAAGAACGCAAGTTGTTCATCCAGATCGGTTGCAAGGAAGTTGTAGTAGTGCTTGTGGCCCTTGTGGTAGCCAAGAAGGTTCAGGACAGGTCCATCAATCTTTCTGCGGCGCAATTTTCCAAAGCGGGCCGTGTTCTGGCCGGGCCGGTGAAGATTGTACGGGCCATCCAGCAGGACCGTTTCACCGCTCTTGCCGAGGATTGCACAATTCCGGAACCGGTAGACATCGATCGTTGCGTTGCCTTGCCGGACAATCTTGTCCGGAAAAGTCATCGTTTCGATGTTCCCGTGGGTCTTGATGAAGCGCAGATCCTGATCCCCGAGTTTCGCCTTGCTTGTTTCGTGCAGGCTCTCCACCAGGAAAGAGTTTTTCATGTCCCACGGAAGCACAGCCGGGAAGAAATTGTATCTTTTGGCAACAGCCGGGAAAATTTTTGCGACTTTTGATTGAATGGCGAATCTAATCTGCCTGCTTGTCGGAACCCATCGGCGCCACGGCGGAGCTTGTCTCATAAACGAATCTCACAACTTTAAGTTTTGTAAGATCCATAATTTTTACAATTATTTCTGTCAATGAGCGCTTGAAAATAAACAGGAAAACAAACAGTTGATTTGAGTGTAAGACAGTGAGTTACGGGCGGGAGCTTGCGCCTGGCTGGACTCGCGACTCTTGATGGAGATGGAGATTGTCTTCAGAAAGCTTGCTTGTCCGGCTTCCGTTGGGCGAAAAGGAAACTTGGTCTTTATTGAAAGAAAACTTTTTTCCTCGGTTTGGATAAGTGGCAGCAATGAAACCTATTCGCGAATTCCAGCTGGACGATCTGCCCGTGCTTTTTGCCATATCAATAAAGACCGGCCTTTCGGGCGGTGATGCATCTCATCTCTATCTAGATCCAAACATGATCGGGCACATCTATTCGGCGCCCTATGCCGTCCTCGAGCCACGGTTTGCGTTGGTTGTCGAAGACCGGCAAGGCGTTGCAGGCTTTGCGGTCGGAACAATCGATACGGAAGCCTGGGAGGACCGTCTGGAACGGGAATGGTGGCCCCGTCTGCGCAAGCTCTATCCCGACCCCGCTGGAAAGCCTCGGGAGGCGTGGTCAGCCGACGAGCGCAGGGCTTTCATGATCCACCATCCAGCCAGGACACCTGAGTGGGTAGATCGGCATTACCCGGCTCATGTGCACATAAACCTCTTGCCGCGTGCCCAAGGTGCTGGTGTTGGGCGGCGTCTTTTGAATTCGTGGTTATCGCTTGCGGCGGTACACGGCAAAAAACGAATCCATGTCGGTGTAAACGCAGCGAATGGGCGCGCAATCCGCTTTTGGCAGCGAAGCGGTTTTGAACGGCTGGACCATGCTCTGCCGGACAATGGACGCAAAATCTGGATGGGATATGCTTTGGACCAGTAGTGTTTCCCGGTGTTCTTATGAGCCGAAACACGATCCCAGCGTTTTTTGTTGGAGATGGCTCGGGAGCCTTTCTCAACGCACCACGGTGATCCGCTCCGCGGCACGTGTCACGGCCGTGTAGAGCCAGCGGTCCCTGTGTTCGCGAAACGCCCAGCTTTCGTCAAACAGCACCACATCGTCCCATTGCGAGCCCTGCGCCTTGTGCACGGTCAGCGCATAGCCATAGTCGAACTCGTCGGCCTTGCGGCGGATGGCATAGGGGATCTGTTCCGCGCCGTCCTCGAACATGGACGGCAAGACCTTGACCTTCACCGTCTGCTTGCCCGCCGCCTCGTCTTCCGGGGTGACGTCAAAGCGCAATGTGTTGCCCTGTGGCGTGCGCAGGCGCTTGACGTTCCACAAGCCGCCATTCAACAGCCCCTTGGTCTTGTCATTGCGCAGGCAGACGAGCTTGTCGCCGACGGCAGGCATCGGCGTGGTGAAGCCTTTCAGCTCGCGGATGCGGCCATTGTAAAGCCGGCGGGTCTTGTTGGTGCCGACCAGCACCTGATCGCTGTCAAGGATCTGGCCCTTGTCGATGTCGCGGCGGCCGATCACCCGGCTTTCGCCATAGTCGCCATAGTCGAGCTTGCCGCCCTCCCGGATGGTCATCGACATGCGCACGATCGGATTGTCCTGCGCCTGCCGGTGGACCTCGGTCAGCATCACGTCGGGTTCCGCCTCGGTAAAATATCCGCCGCCCTTGACCGGGGGCAGCTGCGCCGGATCGCCAAGCACCAGGACCGGCGTGCCGAAGGACAGGAGATCGCGCCCCAGCTCCTCGTCGACCATGGAGCATTCGTCGATGACGATCAGCTTGGCGGTGGATGCCGGGCTGTCCCGCTTGATCGCGAATTGCGGACCGCCGTCGTCGTCGTCGTCTTCCGTGTCGTCTTCTTCCTTCGCCGAGCGCGGCCGGTAGATCATCGAGTGGATCGTGCCCGCATCCTCGCAGCCCTTCTGGCGCAACACATGGGCGGCCTTGCCGGTGAACGCGCCGAAACAGACATCGCCGTCGATCCCTTCGGCCAGATGCCGGGCCAGCGTGGTCTTGCCGGTTCCGGCAAAGCCGAACAGGCGGAACACCTGCCGGTCGCCGCGCTTCAGCCAGCCGGCCGTTTCCGAAAGTGCCTGTTCCTGTTCCGGCGACCACGCCATGTGCCCGATTCCCGTTTCGTTCCTGTTGCTGCGCGGTTGCATAGCGCGTTTTGGGCCAAGGCGCCAACCACCCTTTGGACAAAACTGGAACAAGGCGCCATGAAACCGGAACCTGCGCCGGTTCCGCCCGTATCCCGCACGACAATCCGGCTGTTTGTCCGCCTAACCGATTGTGGCCGCTCAAACGTTTACAGCACTGCCAAGGGGTGCTTAACTGCCGCAACGTCAGAAAAACCGGGAGGTTCGGATGCGGACGGGACTCGTCGCGGGACTGCTCACTGTAATCACCATTTCAACCACTGGTTATTCTCAGGAGTTCGACCTCAATCCGGACCAGCTCCGTGACGTCTATCCGGGCAAGGCCTATTCGCCCTATGCCGGACGCAGCTTTCCCGAGCGGCCTTTGTGGGGCGACACCCATTTGCATACCGGCCAGTCCATGGATGCGGGCGGGTTTGGCGCCCGTCTCAGCCAGGAGGATGCCTGGCGCTTTGCCCGGGGCGAGGAAATCACCGCGTCGTCCGGGCAGCCCGTGCGGCTCGCGCGCCCGCTTGACTGGCTGGTCATCACCGAACACTCCGACGGCATGGGTCTGATCACCGACATTCTCGACGCAGCACCCAATGTCACCCAGTACGAACAGGGCCGCAAATGGTCGGACGGTTACCGCGCCGGGGGACAGGAAGCGGTCGAGGCAACCATCGACCTGATCACCCAGTTCGGACAGGGAACGGTCACCCCGGACCTGTTCGAACAGTATCAGCCCGGTGCAAGGCGCTATGCCTCGATCTGGTCGGACAATCTGAAGACCGCCGACGCCTTCAACGATCCGGGCGCGTTCACGGCCATGATCGGCTTTGAATGGACCTCGCTCGACAAGGGCCGCAACTTGCACCGCAACGTGATCTTCCGCGACGGTGCCGGCCGGGCGGGCCAGGTGGTGCCTTTCACCCAGACGCCGCCTTTCGGCAGTCAGGACCCTCTGGATCTTTACAAGTGGATGCAGGCCTATGAGGACAAGACCAATGGCGCGGTGCTGGCGCTTGCCCACAACGGCAATCTGTCCAACGGCATCATGTTCCCGGTCGAGGAGCAGTTTACCGGACGGCCGGTCGACCGCATGTATGTTGAGCAGCGGGCCAAGTGGGAACCGCTTTACGAAATCACCCAGATCAAGGGGGACGGCGAGGCCCATCCGTTCCTCTCGCCCAATGACGAGTTTGCCGATTACTACAATTGGGATGTCGGCAATCTGGACCTGACCGAAGCCAAGACCGACGGCATGCTGGCAGGCGAATATGCCCGCGAAGCCCTGAAGAACGGTCTGGTTCTGGAGGAAACCTTCGGCACCAATCCGTACAAGTTCGGCTTTTCGGGCGCCACCGACAGCCATACCGGGCTGGCGACCTTCGAGGAGGACAATTTCTTCGGCAAGCACACCGGTTACGAGCCGTCACCGGAGCGTCTGACCCATCCCTTCGTCAAGACCGACAAGGGCGAATTGTTCGCCTGGCAGATGGTGGCGGCCGGTATTACCGGTGTCTGGGCCCGAGAAAACACCCGCGAAAGCATTTTTGACGCCCTGCAGCGCAAGGAAGTCTTTGCCACCACCGGCCCGCGCATGGCCGTGCGCCTGTTCGGCGGCTGGACGTTTGACGAAACGGATCTCGACACCCGCAATCCGGCCTTTGCCGGCTATGGCAAAGGCGTTCCGATGGGTGGTGACCTGTTGCCGAAACCGGACACGGCAGAAGCGCCGGCATTCATGGTCTATGCGTTGCGCGATCCCATTGGCGCAAATCTCGACCGGATCCAGATCGTCAAGGGCTGGCTCGATCAGGAGGGCCAGACGCGGGAACAGGTTCATGACGTGGTCTGGTCGGATGAGCGCGTCCGGGGAGACGACGGCAAACTGCCGCCGGTGGGCAACACGGTGGACATTGACAATGCAAGCTGGAGCAATTCCATCGGCGCGTCCGAACTGGCGGCCATCTGGACCGATCCGGACTTCGACCCTGCCGAACGGGCGTTTTACTACGCAAGGGTGATCGAGATCCCGACACCGCCCTGGTATCTTTATGATGCCTTCCGGTATGGCGTCGGGATACCGGAAGGCGCTCCGCTCACCCAGCAGGAACGCGCCTATACGTCGCCGATCTGGTACACACCACCCGTCTGACCGCCTTGGGTTTCTTCGGGCCGATAGGCTAGCTTTTGTCACAAGATCATGTTTGTCAGGGAGTGGATACCGGTGCCGATACTTGGAAGAATCGCGAGAGAGCCCCTGATCCATTTTCTGGTGATCGGGGCGGTGATTTTCGGTGTGTTCTATGCCGTGTCACCGGAACCGGCGGAAGGGGAAACCGAGGGCGTCATTGAGGTGACGCCGGAACAGATGCAAAGGCTGGACGCCGAATTCCGGGCCATCTGGCAACGCCCGCCCACAGGCGGCGAGCAACAGGCCATGCTCGACAATTTCATCAAGGAGGAGGTGCTTGTCCGCGAAGCGCTTGCGCTTGGCCTTGATCAGGACGACACGGTGATGCGCCGGCGGCTGGTGCAGAAGATGGAGTATCTGGCCGTTGCCGAGGCCCGCGGCCTGGAACCGTCCGAAGACGAGATCAAGGCCTATTACGAGGCCTATCCGGACCGGTATCAGGCCCCGGCGCGGCTGTCCTTCGAGCAGATCTATCTGGGTGAAAAGCCGGATCCGCAGCTGCTGGCAGAGGTGCGCTCCGCGTTGCAGGAAGGAGCGGCTCCCTCCACCCTCGGTGCCGATACGCTGCTGCGGTTTGATATGGACCTGTCCGGCCGGGCCAAAGTCGACGCCGTGTTCGGCGGAGGGTTTTTCGGGGAGCTCCTGCCCAGATCCGGCAATGTCTGGCATGTCAATGTCCCCTCCGGCTTCGGCTTTCACATGGTTCGGATCACGGACCGCGAGGCCGGAACCCCCCGGCCGCTGGAGGACGTCCGGCAACAGGTGATTTCAGACTGGACACTCGGCCGCATGCAGCAGATGAAACAGCAGAAATATGAGGCCTTGCGGGCGCAATACCGGGTCGAAACCCCGCAGGCCGCCACGGCGCCCGAAGCGGTGGCAAACCCGGAGAACCCGGCATGAGGGGCCTCTGGCATCTCGTGGCCTTGCTGGTCCTGTTGGCGGGCGTGCCCCTGAAAACCGCCCATGGCCACGCGCTTGAGCCGGGGTTCGGTTCTCTGGAACAAATTGGCGGTGACACGTGGCATGTGTTCTGGCGCCAGCCGGATGTGGCGGGCCGCGCGATGCCGATCCGCCTGCAGCTTCCCGGAAACTGCACGCCCCGAACCGGTCCGGACCCGAGAGCCGCCGGCGGGGCCTGGGAAAGCACCTGGGTTGCGACCTGCCCGGACGGACTTGCAGGAAAGCGGCTTGACGTGCTCGGCCTTCAAAACACCCGGACCGATGCCCTGTTGCATGTGGCGCCGCTTGGAGCGCCGCCCCAATCCCTGCGGGTCACGGCCCTCGATCCGGCCACGGTCGTTCCCGCGCAACCGGACAGCTGGAGTGTCCTGAAAACCTACAGTGTGCTCGGGTTCGACCATATTCTGGAAGGCTGGGACCACCTTCTGTTTCTGTTTGCCCTGATCCTGTTGATCCGCGATTTCTGGCGCCTGATTGGTGCCGTGACGGCCTTTACGGTTGCCCACAGTCTGACACTTGCGGCCACCACCTTCGGCTGGGTGTCGCTGCCCTCGGGTCCGGTCGAGGCAATCATCGCGCTGTCCATCGTGTTTCTTGCCAGCGAACTGGCACTGGCCCGTCCGGGCACACTCAGGCTGTCCCAGTCCGCCCCCTGGCTGGTGACCTTCGCCTTCGGATTGTTGCACGGGATGGGGTTTGCGGGTGCCTTGCGCGAAATCGGCCTGCCGCAGTCGGATGTGCCGCTGGCGCTTCTGGCCTTCAATCTCGGCGTTGAAGCCGGCCAGATTGCGTTCATTGTGGTGATTGCCGCCGTTTTTGCCCTGGTGTCGAAGGCCTTGCGCCACCGCGACATCCTGAGCGCGCGCCCGGCCGTTCTGCCGCTTGCCTATGTCATCGGCGGATGGTCGAGCTTCTGGTTTATCGAACGGGTCGGATCGTTTTTCGCCTGAAGGGGATGTCTGCTGCACTGTCAGGGAGAAGGATCACCGGCGTCCGGATCAGCGCTGTCCGTGCCGCGCTGGCTGCTTGTCCTGAAGAACGGCTGATTAAGGAGGGCGCCCGAAAAAACTCTCTCAAAGAAATCCAACACCACCCTTTACGAACCTATACTCCCTCCCGTGCCTGCTCACACGGGCCTTCAAGGGACCGTCCCTTGAAG
>NZ_SMMF01000110.1:0-263 GCF_009711355.1 Roseibium sp. RKSG952
GGCGATTTTAGCGAAGCGCAAGCCGTCAGGTAGCGCGACGAGATTCGCGTAGCTGACGGGCTTTTGCCCGTTTACTCGGCGCTGGCCTCGTTCCGGCCGCAAGAATATTGCGATCGGCATTCGTTTCCGCATTGGCTTCATGCCCGCAGGATTAGCAGTGAAAGAGCGCTTGGCTTTGGCAGCTCTGTTTGTCGATCATACAGCATTCGGCGCAGGTTTGTCAGGCAATATGCTGAAGAATAACGGACTAAATCTTGATACCT
>NZ_SMMF01000092.1:0-245 GCF_009711355.1 Roseibium sp. RKSG952
TCCGGAGGGCTTCTGATACTAATTGCAAGGTCCAGCCGTTTTGTCTGACCGCCGCGAGGCAAATTCCTTCCGTCCGGAGGCTCTCCGGCACATGTTTCAATGCCCAGCCGTTTTGCGTCATTACCCATTCCACCAGGGGGAGGAACCTGTCGGCGTTGCAGGCGATGGTATAAGCAGCAATCTTGGCATCATCCGCATCCACGAACTGAATTTTATTGCCCGTAACCCACAACTGGAATTTTCCG
>NZ_SMMF01000420.1:0-900 GCF_009711355.1 Roseibium sp. RKSG952
CGTCCTTCAGGGCGGGGAAGACGTTAACTCGACGAAGCATTCGCCCGGGCAGAGGGAAACCGCGACAAATGCGCCTTCAGCCAACCGAGGGTCAGCGTCTACGCGATGACCAATGCCACGTTCCGCGATCCGGAAGATCACAAACAGACCGAACTCAATCAATAGAGACCATTACGAATAAGGACAGCCTAGACATGCGACACGACTTTAAATCCGTTTCCGTTCCCCCGGCGCTCTCCGGATGCCCCAAGGACAAGCGCGGCTACCCAATCCCGTTCTCGGTCGCCATCGACCGAAACGGAAAACCCGACTTCAAGGTCGTCGACCGCAATGCAGCCGAGGAGTGCATCAAGCGGAAGCTCTGCGCCCTTTCAGGCAAGCGCTTCGAGCACCTCACGTCCGAAAACGGCGGATATTGGTTCATCGGCGGCCCCAAAAGCGCCTTCGATCAATACGGTGCCTACCTCGATCTTCCTGTTCGCGCGGAATGCGGACGCTACGCCCTACGTGTCTGCCCGTTTCTCGCGATTCCCGGAATGGCGATGCACGGTAACCTCGAAAAATCCCAGGCGCGGATGGACGACAACTACGTGGTTCAGCAAAACGACACCGTCATTCCTGACCAGCCCGACATCTTCGTCTTCGTTCAGGCAACGAAATACGAAATCATCCAGACCGAGAACGGCGTACTCTACAAACCGCACGCACCCTACCGACGCGTCGAATTTTGGAAGGACGGAAGCCAGATCGATTTTCAACAGGCGAGAGAGCTTTCCAATGACGTCCCCCAAACCGACGAGGAACTGAAGCGCTGGTGCAAGAAACTACCGAAGCAAACCCGAACGACGCCAACCCGACGCGTCAGCGTCCCTTAACGTCTTCCCCGACCTGAAGGACGGG
>NZ_SMMF01000433.1:0-967 GCF_009711355.1 Roseibium sp. RKSG952
GAGCAGAGCTGTAGAAAATCGGCCCAGGATTCGGGCCGTTTCAGGTCCGGAGCCGACATTCGGATTCGGCGTGATTGATTGCGCTGCACGCAAGGAAGCTGACATTCGTACGGGGTGCGGCGAAAGACGTGCCCCCCAAGAGTAGAACGCCACAACTTTTTGGCTCCATCGATGTCCGGAAGGATTCGGGATCCGGCAGCAGGAGCGGCCCACCAGTTGACGTGCCGCAGGAGACCGTCGCCGGATCTTCGCGGAAGGGTGTTGTGAAGAGGTTCTGCAGGCAGGCGGGGAGTAGATTTTTCCGAACTTCAGATCCATTCCGGGCGGCCATGTCGCCTCCGCAGAGGCGGTCACCGAATGGTGACTTGGCAAGGCCAAGGACTCGGTTCTTGCTTAAATATATCTTGTCATATCTGACATTGCCGACCTATGTGTTGTGCAACCAGTGTTAATGCACCTGTTCACGCCATGCTGCGACAGCCTAGTAGGAAGAGAGTATGGATAGGAAGGCTCTTACGGACTGCTTACATGCGCCGGCGCTTTACATTTAACCGTTGTAGACTGGCTACATTTTCCCTTTGGATTTTACAGATCGGAAACACAAGAAGAATATCACACAATAAAAAAAACAGCATATTTCTCAATTAAATCTGATTATAAGAAGGAATACAGTGACACTTATGAAAAATAATTATATATCCTATCTAATAGGAAGTAGATCAATACTATTTTGGTCGTTAATTATAATAACATGTTTTTTATATTTCTTTTTAAAAGTAAGCTCGATAGGAATCGGCTCAATAATTTTCTTCTATTATACTTTAAGTCATATAACCAACAAAAAATCAAAACAGCTATTTTTATATATGACCTACTTTAACTATACGCTTTCTTTCATTGTATTTTACACATTATACATACTGATATACATATACGACTTAAATATATACCAATCATTCTGGATATC
>NZ_SMMF01000111.1:0-264 GCF_009711355.1 Roseibium sp. RKSG952
AGGACACGGGGCCTCTGCCACCACACGCGCGGCCATTCCTTGCCATGCGCCGACACACGGCCAGCCGAGAGTTTGTGCCTCATGATCATCAGCGGGGCAACCGATTTCGATTTCATCCTGAGATTGTACTCGTTGGTCGATAACGTCCAGTTTTTGCAAGCGCGCACGAGGTTAGCGCCCGTGAGCATCTGCGGCGGCGGCAGTCCCGGGAGTCGAGCCACGCGGAACCAGGACCACAGGACACGGGGCCTCTGCCACCACACG
>NZ_SMMF01000318.1:0-577 GCF_009711355.1 Roseibium sp. RKSG952
GACAATGACGGCGACGGCGAGACCGACGAAAGCGGCGAGGATCTCCTGGGCGACAACACCCGGATTTTTAATATCTCGAGTGAAACAGCCGATACAGAGCTGACAGGTCTTATACTGACCGGTGGCAGCGCACCGGGAATCGAGGATTATGGCGGAGCTGTCTACAGCGCCGCAAGCCTGACGGTCAGCTATAGCACTGTCTCAGGCAACACCGCTGGGTTCGCCGGTGGAGGTGTCTGGGCGAGCGGTGACATTACCCTCACCAGCAGCACTGTCTCCGGTAACATCACAGACTATGGTGGCGGCATCTACGGGCAGAGTGCCATCAGCATCACCAACACCACCGTGTCCGGCAATACTGCAGTAGATGATGGTGGCGGGGTCTTCGGGTTGGGTGCCATTGCCCTCACCAACAGCACCGTCTCCGGCAACATTGGAGGATTTTTTGGCGGTGGGATCATTGGTCAGGGCATTATAGCCCTGACCAACAGCATTGTCTTGGGAAACAGTGCGTTTGACTATGGAGAGGTGCAGTTCATAGGCTCTCTGGACACAACCGGCGGCGGAAACATTGTCG
>NZ_SMMF01000057.1:0-229 GCF_009711355.1 Roseibium sp. RKSG952
GCATTCGGCAGGCGCTTGCGGGCCCGGCCCTGCACCAACCGCATCCGGCTTTTGTGCCGCCACCTCCAGCGTCGGCCGTCCTGCATCCGGGCGATCCGAGCATCCGGGTCCGTCCTGTAAACCCAGGCCTCATTGGACAGTTTCTGATTCTTACACTTGCGGTCGTGCCGGATCAGATGCTCCGCCGCGGGCGTCTCGATGCCGCTTTCTTCCGCCATGCGCCGGAGCA
>NZ_SMMF01000559.1:0-1825 GCF_009711355.1 Roseibium sp. RKSG952
CCGTCCTTCAGGTCGGGGAAGACGTTAAGTCCGTTACGCTTCTTCTTCGGGCAGGCGGGTGCAATATCGCTTCGATTCCTTTAAAAGAAGGTAAGCCACCGGGGTAACGTTGAACCGGAAACCCCTTGTTTTGGAAATTGGACACATTCGAAACCGTGAGATAAACAGGATTCATGGAACTGGTGTCTTTTCGGGGTGAATTCATTGCAGACGATCGGAACCAAGGCCGTTCATCCGGCTATCTCAGAAATCACGTCGCGTGCCTCCCGGGTTGAAGTGGGACTTTGGCAGGAGCGGGCGCTCAAGAAGGCGCTGAAGCGTGGACCGGCCGACCACCTGCGTCGGGTGACTAGCCTTTCGGGGCTAAAGAACGCGATGAAGGCGGACGATGTCCCTCGACCCGCGAGCAGAAGGATCATCAAGGCTTTCGAAGGGGGTGAGGTGTTCCTCGTTCCGGACAAGCGAGGGGTCGCTCGCCTTCTTAGGAAAGCAATGGAAGTCCTGGATTGGTTCGACTCCATGCCGGACGATGACCGCCACCTGAAGAGGATCGACAGGATTTCGTGGGGCGAGGCGGTCGCGGCCTCCGACCTTTGGCATGGGAGGCTAGCCGGACGCCGGGCGATGGAGATCGAGATTGCTGCCGGAGACGTGAGGACGCTTCACGAATTCGAGGACGGCGGCCGCGTCGTGGACCTCCTGACAGCGAACGCCCTGAAGGACGAAGGCGCGCGGATGGCGCATTGCGTCGGCGGTTACTGGGCCGTCGTCAAGCGCGGAGAAGCGCGGATACTCTCGGTCCGGGACACCCACAACGCCCCCCACGTCACGATCGAGCTTCGGCGTCCGCCTAGCATCATGGTTCACGGTCACGGGCGCCTGTTCGTGGATAGGAAGCCGGAAAACGGCGTTCAGCGGGTCTCCGGCATCAAGGGGAATTGGCAGGCCGTCCAGATCCGGGGCAAGCAAAACGCCCCTCCGGTCGTGAAGTGGGGACGCAAGGTGAGGGAATTCCTGTCCGCGGCGGGCCTCGACGTGCGCGATGTGGACTTTAGGTACTCGATCAAGGGAAACGCTCCGCTGACCGTCTATGCCGTCAACGGATCCTACTACTCTAATCCGGATGCGGCCGCCGACCAGGGTGAGGCAGTCGTGCTCAAGACTGTAGCCAGGGGTGGGAAATTCCCGCTATCCTACAAGGCGTCGGGGCTGGCGGCCGTCCACGGTTGCGTCTCGGACGGCGCGAGGGTTGTTAAGTTCCTTAACGATGGCGGACCACTCGAAACGCGCGAGGCACCCCTGATATCCATCATGAACAAGAGCCTGACCGCGATGCATCACCGCGTACCCCTGCGCCCCTTGTTAGCTCTGGTCATCGGCAACAGGGACGATGTCTTCGCCGACGTTGTCGCGCGCATAGCGCCGGGGCTGGAGGAATTGGTGTCGGTGATGGAGTCTAATCCGGGGAACCTTCACGTCATCAAGGACAAGGACGGAACCTTCGGCGACAAGGAGATCAAGTCCGCGTTGCTGATGTGCGGCCTGGGCCAGCGTTTCGCCGAGGCGATCGCGAAGAACGAGAAAGCGCTCCGCCTGACGGTCTCAGATGTCCGCCTCACGGTGAAGCGCGCGAGGCGGGCCGGAACGGAGTGCGCGGAGAGCATCAATCGAGCGACCAACCTTCTCTCAGATGGATTCGAGACAAGGATTCAGCGACTGATAAGGGAGCGTGGCGTGATCTGCGCCTTTGAAAGAGACACGAGTAAGGATTCATCTCTCATTTCTGGACTAAAATATTAACGTCTTACCCGCCCTGAAGGACGGG
>NZ_SMMF01000671.1:0-3680 GCF_009711355.1 Roseibium sp. RKSG952
CGTGATTGTTCCTTGAAGCATGCGTTGCTGATTGCATGCCTACGAAATACGCAAAGAAAGGTCACTGAAACGCGGACGGAAACGATGACATTTACCGAACGACCTTGATGGAAGTTTGACTGGACGAGATGTTTCTCGTAACGGAACGCGACGACGAGCCGGAGGTACTGAGCCGGCTGCGCTCACGAATGAGTGCTTCGCGTTCGATTTGACGAACGTGGTTGCTTCGTCAGTTGAGAACGGGGTGGCCATCATTCGGTTGGCCCAAAACAATTGCGGGGAGAAGCGGAATGAGGCCTGAAATACAGGCGCGCACGATGCGCACGATGAGGATCTTGAGCGGGATCTGGACGACCGGTCAGCCCGAGGAGAGATCGGAATTGGATCATGTGGCTCTTTGGAAAACGGCTGAGCTAAAGGGTGTCTCCCTTTACACCGCCCCAGCCTACCTTACCGAAATCGATGGAGAGAAAACTCACGGCGTCGCCTATGCCTACAGCAACGGAAACGACATCTGCGGCGGCTTCAACGCCCCGGAGGTTCCGGGCGAAACCAATATCGTGAGTCTAGAGACGTTCGATATCGCGCTCGGTGATTTTCTCGAGATACTAGCCCCCGCCACGGCGCGGAACCCCGTCGGTAGGGAATATGCCCGCGCCAAGGCCTAAACATCCCCGGAATGTTCTCGCCGGGCCGCATTGCCGACCGCGTCGATGATCGCGGACGTGTCGCAGGCGTAAAGCCCGGAGCATGAGAACGCGTTCAGCTCTAGGAGCCGGGCCACTGATTTGCCGTCGATCTCGGCCAACGCCACGTCGCAGGTGAAGACCGTGTCGGGCTTCCAGTCTCGTTTTGCGACTTCATCCGCGACCTCGCGGCAGGACGGGTGAACGTCGGACCGCACGTCCAGAGTCCGATCCCAGCCATATGTACTCCCCGTCACCACCTCGTTTCCGCAAATGATGAATCTAGCTTCTCCGAGAATTATTTTCGGCGCAGCGACGACGACAAGTTCGTCGTCGTTAACGTTGGAAAGTCGGCGGAGAGAATTGACCTCGTGATCGAAATCGTCTGCCTTGACAACCAATCCGGTGAAGGCCTTCGTCACCCTGTTGGGCCGAATGAAATGATCGCGTCCGGAGTTCGCGTTGCGTCTGACGAATTCCGCGAAGGGCATAATGACGAAGTCGTCGTTCATCATTAGGTCGCCGTAGTGGGCTCCGAAGGCGGCATAGGAAAGATTGTCCATCCTCGCATAGAAACCGGGCGTCCATCTTCCGGGAAACCGACGCTCGACATGCTTGATGAACTGGACCGACCCCCAGGCAACAACGCATTCGCCCTCCCCGAAAACGGGGTCATCGAGCGGCTTGAGGGCTGTGTGATTGACCACGCTACATCGGTGTCCGGATGCCTCCGCCGCCTCGGCGAGATTTGGCCGTTTGGTTGGAAGCGCACGCCTAAGAAGAGTTTCGTGTATAAGCCAGCAAATGTCGGATGAGGACATTTTAAGACACTCCCGACACGCGTTCACCGTCTTCGTTTAATTCCAGCGTTGAGATAGAATCATCACCCGGTTCTTGGCGCGCTGCAAGGACTTGACTCGGATTTTGTCTTGCCGCCGAACATGCCACATTCACTTGAGCATTTACTGGAGAACGACATGGGCAAAAGTGAACGACGCCAACTGACAATGCACCCCAAGATTCTATGGGACATCATCCGCCGTCAGGCCGGGTCCCCTGGAAAGGCGGTCCTTGAGGGCGTTATGAACTCGATCGACGCGGGAGCGACGCGGTGCGATCTCGAGTTGACGACGAAAAAATTCAAGATCTCGGACGACGGAAAGGGCTTCGTGAATGATGAAGAGATCTCCCTCTTCTTCGAAACCTTCGGTCATCCGCACGTCGAGGGAGATGCGACCTACGGACGGTTCCGTATGGGTCGCGGTCAGATTTTCGCGTTCGGAAGAAACAGGTGGACCACCAATGAATTCCGAATGAATGTCGATCTACAGCCTCAAATGAATGACAGCCGCCAAGACTACGGTCTCGGCTACGACTTCAAGAAAGTTGAGGAGAAGAAGCCGGGCTGTCATATTGAAGTAGACCTCTACAAAGAGTTGTCACCTTTTGAATTCGAGAGCATGCGTCGCGAGATCGCTGACTACGTCATGTTCGCACAGATCCCGATCACGCTGAACGGTGAGGTCATCTCCAAGAAACCGGAGGACCAGAAGTGGGACTTCGAGACAGAGGATGCCTACTGCAAGTTCAAGGCCTCGGGTAATCTCTCCGTCTACAACCTCGGCGTTCTGGTCAGGGGATACTCCTCTTACGAGATGGGAACTGGCGGTATCGTCGTTGCCAAGAAGAAACTCGATGTCAATTTCGCCAGAAACGACATCCAGAGCGACTGCAAGGTGTTCCAGCGCATCAAGAGGTTTGTGAAGCAGCAGTCGGGTGAGAAGATCGCAAAAAAACCGTCTTTGAACGATGCCGAACGCGAAAGCGCTGTTCGCTCCATCATCAGCGGCGAAAAGTCACTTGAAAACGCCTACGGCCTGCGGTTGTTGACGGATGTGACGGGCTCCCAGCTCCCATTCTCGTCTCTCAGCAGGATCGGCGTGAATTACTGCGGAACCTTAACAAGCGCGCCGAAAAGTGATCGTCTTGGAGAGACCGTTCACACGCGCAAGATGGCCCTCGTCTTGGCGGACCAGACGTTGGACCGTTTCGGAGTGGACTCGGTCGCCGATCTCATCGGGAAGCTTAAGATGATCGTCGCCCGCGACATGGGGGAACGCTCGTCTCTCCAAAGAGATCTCGATGAGATAAAGGTCGCCGACATCGGTGAATTCGGGAAATTCATCTCCAGGCACCACGAACCCATCGCGGACAAGGAACTGAACAAGGCCGAGCTGATGGCGATCAAAGCTATTCGGGCAGGCGGAAGTTCGATGTACTATGAAGGGATTCGCATCGACCGCGATAGAGCGGTTCCGGTTTTCCGAACCGGGAATCACACCCCGAGTGGATGGGATGGGCGAAACATACAAGTCGGCGTATCGGACACTGCGGACGGATGGACAAACGGCACAGAGAACATCTGGGTCAATCGCGCCCTCCTTCCGCTGGTCAAGCAAGGCGTCAAGGGATCGCTGAAACTAGCGGCCCTCCTGCTGCACGAATATCTGCATGAGGAGCCCAGCACAGGAACGCATGATCACGGCGTTGAGTTCTACGAGAGGTTCCACGACCTCGCAATCGACCACGACATTCTTCTAAATACAGCGAAGGTCATTACGGAGACCGCGGTGAAGCTTCTCGAGCAGGATGGCAGGCGCGGAACCAAGGCCATGATCTCTCTCGAGGATCTGGAGGTCAGGGCGAAAAACATAGGCCTCGGCGAAACCGAAGATTCGTCGCCCCTTTCTATCGCTCCAGAGGCGATCAAGGAGCCAGTTTCCTCTGTGGTTCCGGAGACTTCAAAGGAGCCGAAGATGGCAGCCAGAGAGAAGCCGTCGTTGGAGAAAAAGAAGCCGAAGGAGCGCTGCAAGACGACGGCCGTCAAGAAGGCTTCAGGGCAGTTCGATTTCTTCAAGGGCCCGGGCGGCACGGGCTTGTAAAAGACCGAAAGAAAGGCGTGAACGTCCGGCGAACCCGACCTGCCGGTCATTG
>NZ_SMMF01000735.1:0-6068 GCF_009711355.1 Roseibium sp. RKSG952
CGGAGGGTATGAGACTACACGCCGGAGGGTTATAACTACAAATTGACAGACTACATAAGGAGTTATAATTGTAGCTCATGCGAGAAATTACTGTGCCTTCATCTGCAATAGCGCTTCGCGCCGAACAGCCTCTAACCCCTGCCATGGTTGCTACTGTTTGGGAGATTGCAGCAGCCTTGGATGAGCAGCGCGTACCATCAACCGTGCAAGATGCTGTTTGGCTAGACGTCCCAACAAAACGCTTGCGAGGAGAAGGTGCTAGAGCAGACAATGTTTGGCTACGTGAATGTCTCGACCGCCTGACCGGCATTAAGCTTTCAGGAGAGCACAGAGGAGACCCTTGGGGAGCAGTCGTTCTAGCAGAATGGCGTATTCTTGAAGGAGGCAGCTTAGCGCGGCTTTTGCTTCCCCCAGCAGGCGTGCATGCTCTACGAGCTCCCAGTAAACTTTACGAAGATTGAGGCTCATGCGGCTCATCGTCTGACCGGCCATGGACGACAACTCTATGCAATTCTCGCGGACAAAAAACGGCTTGGCAGACCGTACTGGATCTTCACTCTTGAAGAAATTCGCGCGCTCATGGGAGTTGGCGCCCATAAATCTTATGATCGGTGGAATAATTTCCGAGCACGTGTGCTCGATCCGGCGATTGCAGCTATCAACGACTACGGCACTGTTTCAGTTCAAATGACCCCCGAGAAACGTGGGCGTTCGGTGTACGCTGTCCGTTTCGACTGGGAGTGGAAAGATCCTTATTCAGTGACACAAACCGCCCAAGAAAATGACCGTCACAGCCGAGCACGTCGAAAAAAACAAGTCTCTGATGATGCTCCGCCAATGATTGAGGACAAGCTCGAAACAACCTTAGTTATCGATTGGTGGAATGCTCTAACCGAAGAAGAACGTAATTTTTGGGCCGATAAAGTGGGTCAAATACTAACCGTAGGAACTAAGAATTATACGCGTCCTGAACGGGAGATTGCGCGTATAGCATATAAGAAAGCCACACAGCCGAATAATTAAAAATTTAAATGAAAGAAAAACCCCTATTTAAAGGGTATTAATTTAGCTTCCTTCTAGGAAACTACAACGAAAACGTCTCTAACTCTTCCCCCGCAGACAGCGCAAACGCTTCTCGACTTCGCCCGAGGGCAGGAAGACAGCATCATCCTTCTGCCAGATTTCCAAGGCTGAAATCAAAAGCTCGATCTCACAAGCTTCGGCCGCATACAACTGATCAATAATCCAGAGAACTCCATGAACACGCACGGTGCGTGCCGTCGCCACCTTCCGAAGAAGGTTGTCGCCGGTCAGGAGGATTCCGTTCTCATGACAAGTTGTCGTCACAAGGGCAAAACAATCATTAGCTGACAAGCGGCTATGCTCCCGCTTGAGCGCCAAGACCTGCGCAACCTCCTCGCTCGGGAGGTCGTAGGTATCAAGGCCACCATCTTCTAGCATTCGCCAATCTTGCCCACTGAAGTTGGGCAGTTCCTTTTCACGGATAGGGAGAGGTACGATGAACCGATAGGGAAGACACTGCAGAACATGTAGCAACTCCCCCTTTTTCAAGTCGATCAAACAAGATGCATCATTAACAACAACACAGGTCAATGGTCGCGTGGCCCCCTAATATCACGTTCGACAACGCTCAAAGGGAGACCGAGCATCTGTGATGCACGAACAGGCGAAATCATCTCTTCGCCAAGCGCCCGCCAAACGAGGCGTTCGAAGCGCTGTGGTTTTTCGAAAGCCGCAAAACCTTCATCTGCTCCGATAGGCTGTGGTTCTTCATATCTCCACCTGCGCGCATAAGTTTTAAATCCATATTCAACAGAGCTTTTCGACAGGATCCCCACCTGCCCTAACCGCACAAGCATCGCAGCAGCCGAAACGCCGTAATTGCGTTTGAGACGCATAATTTCGATCCAAGTCATACCGTGCCGATTTCGACCGGTTTCCGCTTCCAAATGCTCTCTTGGCATAAGGAACGCCCCGGCGAATCTGTTCATCGCCGGCTCTTTCTTTAGCCCCCCTTCAGCGGTCGCGGTAATGACCCTGTGAGCGAGCTCATGAGCGAGATTGAAACGTTTACGTTCGACGTTGGTGTGCCGTGAAACGACGATAACTTCAGTTGACGCGCTTTCAACCCGTTCAACATGACAGGCCAGCCCATTGATCCTTTCTGGGAGATCAGCCTCGATAACCTTGAGCCCGTTGTCTTCGAGCAGGGCGGTCATACTCGGAATGGGGTCGATCCCGAGCTTCCAGGCTTTTCTCACTTCTCGTGCTTTTGCGTCGATAGCCTCTTCATTGGCAACCTGATCCACACGTAAACCCTTAAAAGGATCTTCGTCTGGATGCAGACCAATGATGTCCTCAATGGCGAGATAGTCTTCGAGTTTTTCTATAACGAGTGCTTCCGCCATCGCACGTTCTTGAGCGGATGCGGTCGAATTCTTTCGCCATTCGATGCTTTCCAGAGCTTCGACTTGACCACCTAGCAAGAAGTCAAGCGATACGCCGAGGGCCTTTCCGAGGCCGACTAGAACCGCCGAGGACGGCATCATCTTGTCTGCCTCGTATTTGCTGATGGCTTGTGCCGATACGCTTGGGGTCACGTGGTTAGCGAGAGCTTGCATGGATAGCCCAGCCCGCTTGCGGGCCAGTCTCAGCCTTTGTCCAAACATGGTTCCACCCGACGGTTGATGTGTTGGTTGATAAACGATATTTTATACCTTATAATTAAACACATGGTTGGCAAATGATCAACTAAAATTTACGTAAGGAAATGAAATGTCTAATAAAAATCAACATGTTATTCCACATAAAGAAGGTTGGGCCGTTAAAGGCTCAGGGAACTCTCGTTCGTCCTCCGTCCACAGCACGCAACGCGAGGCCATCGCAGCCGCACGCCAAACTGCCATTCGTCAGGGCAGTGAAATGCTAATCCATGGCGAAAACGGTCGTATTCGCGAGCGTAACACTTATGGCAATGATCCCTTCCCTCCGAAGGGCTAACGTGAAAGGAACCATCCAATGGCTAATATCAAAATGAAGTTCAATGGCCGCAACATCACCTCATCTGCCCAGCTTCAACGTGAACTAACCCGCAGTATGGAAAAACAAGTTGAAGACAGCCTCAAGAAAGCAGCCGGTCCGGGCGTGCGGATGAAGAAAACTCGCGACGGTTACACCTTCGAAGGCTCGCCCGAGCAGATTGAACGCATGACCAAGCGACTACGCTGACATGACCTCTGAAGTCGCATATTGCGCCTTCACCTACTCCCCAACTGGATCGTTCAGTCAGGCTGGCGATCATGAACTCCAGTCGCTAAACCGCCGCATGTAGCGGGAGACGGGAGTCATTTTTAATCTAATTGGCCCCATCGAAAGGTTTGTTCGTAAAACCACGCTAACGGGCCATGGCGCTCAACCTCGTTATCGCCGCAATCACGTTCTGGAACACGATCGCTGAACATCAGGTCAGCCAGAGACTGGGGAACCTGATAATGTTCGCTGAACGTTCCTCCTTAGCGTGGTTTTACGAACAAACCTTCCGATGGGGCTGGTTTGGCGAGGTTTTTAAAAAAACTAATTATAATTATCTACTATATGAGTGATTCTTTTATATAATTTTGGCATATCTCTTTTGTAGTACCTTTTAAAAAAACGGCTAATGTCATCTAAATCATGGCCACTTACAATTAATCCAAGAACTGCTTCATCTAATAATAACTGAACTAGTTCATTTGGGTTAACACCTAATTCAAGAAGCTTTACGCGAGCGTCAGCTATTATTTGTGATGCATCATTTAACTTCGTTTTGTCTTCCATTTTCATTACCTATAGATGGTTTTTGTTAGAAGCCTATTTCAGGATCGTTTGATTGCTGATTGACTTTCAGGGCTCGTATTTGCGTTTTTTCAGTTTCATACCTCTTCCGTAACTGCCAAGCCTCCTCCCGTGCTAGGTCACGATCCTTGACGAGGCGGTTGGTTTTGGGCCTCTTGGGCCCAAGAGGGCATAGCGTTAGGTTCAACGGGTGACATTCGTGTCACCGGCTGTTCGGCTTCTCCCGGCCGAACAGCCGACGTAACAATCCTGTATTCTCCACCGAGCTCTTGGGCTCCGGCAAAAGGGCCGTTGCTTGCTGCCGCCACCTGTCCCTGTCTTCCTTGACTTCGGCAAGCTGTTCGTCCCGATCACTCAACCGTTGCTCTGCAACTTCAAGCCTCAGCTCCAGTTCCTTGATTTTCAGAGCTGTTTCCACCGTGTTCGATGGTGTTCGCTTTTGTTCATTTTCAACACTTGAAGGTGTTCGCACCGGATAAACCCGATGCAACTCGGCTGGATCGATCTGATAGGTTCCATTCTCCGATTTAACGGCGGATATCCGGCCATTTTTGATCGCCTTGGAAAGGGTTGCCTTCGACTTTCCAACCGCCTTTGCAGCCTCCCCCAGGGTGTACATCTGCCGTTTCCTTTTGTTCAGTTTTCGCGAAAGCGAACAGTTTACCTGTTCGCTTTCGAATTCAAGGCGGTCAATTGTGTCTGCCCTTTATCGCGCCAGTCCTTTTCCCGCCACCTCTGCGCTCTGGCTACATGGATGTAGCCAGAGCGCAGAGGTGGCTAATTCATTGAATTAAATATAAAATCAGAGTTAAATGCAATGCTATACGCAAGGATCTAGCGCATTATGACAAAATCAACCGTGGCGCCCGGGTTCGACGCCGAAGGTGCCCTGCAACGGGTTCGGGAAAAACGAGAGTTGAGCAAACGGCGCCGGTGGCGACCCAGCAAAGTTGCCCGCTACCGTGCGGAACTTGTTGCCATGCGGAAGGCAGGAGCCAGCTACAACGACCTGGCCGTGTGGTTACACATGCAACATCGTCTGCGCGTCAGTGCCACCACAATCATGCGATACCTCGCCAGCTTGCCGGGAGAACACAGCCATGAGGGGTAGTTATCGTAGCCCGGAAAAACAGGCCGCCACGCTTATCGCCAAAATGACATCACTCGGCTCCAGCCGACATGGTACGCTCAAACCGGAAGGCATCACGAGCGTAGGAACCCTTCGCAGCTATCAGCAGAGTCTCACGCAGTTTGCTGTCTGGCGCAAAGAGCAGGGTGCAATTGACAACCTGAAGAAAGCTTCTCCGGAGCAAATCCGAGAGTACCTGCAACACCGTGCCGAGAAAGTCTGCCAGAAAACCCTGGACCGGGATCGCCAAGCATTATCGGCAGTGTTTCGTGTGTCTCTTGAACGGAAGGATTTCAAGGCCAGACAAGAGATCAAGCCCGATGCCCTTTCTGTGTCCTCACGCGCCTATACCAAGGCGCAAGTCGAGGCAATCGCGGCCCGTCAAACCACCCACCACGGACTGGCTACCCTGATTGCTCATGCGGCAGGTCTCCGGGCTCATGAATTGCACACACTCAGACCCGCAGCGGAGAGAGGGCCTTCAACACATCGGGATTGGTCTGCCAACCTTCATGCCGGCCGACAGGGAATTCCATACACGGTTGAAGGGAAAGGGGGACTTGTTCGAACCGTTCTGCTCCCTACCGAATTGGCAAAACGGCTTGAAACATACCGTCTGAGTGCACCCAAAACTGTTGTCGATCGAGGTGTCAGATATCAAAGCTATTATGCCATTCCAGGCGGCAAGGCGTGGAGTGATCGTTTCTCAAGGATGAGCAGCATTGTTCTTGGTTGGTCTACGGGTGCTCACGGAGTGCGTCACTCTTACGCCCAGGACCGCATTGAAGAACTTCAGTCCCGCGGCTTTAACTACGAAGTCGCAAAAGGTCTTGTGGCTCAAGAAGTGGGGCATTTTGATGCCAACACAACGACAGCGTATTTGCGTTAAGCATGCAAATCATTTAGATCTAAACTTATAGATGAACCTGCGGGTTTGTTTTGACAGAGGTGGCTGGCCTCTTAAAAGAAGTAGCTGACAAGCCCGAGCGGGCACACAAAAAGCCGCGTGCGGCATACCACCAACCGCCTTGCGCGGAGTTTCACTGCTTTAGCAAGCAGGCACAAACAGCCCTCTGGGGCTCAC
>NZ_SMMF01000465.1:0-1160 GCF_009711355.1 Roseibium sp. RKSG952
ATTGTTATCGGGCATATTGCTTTCGACGCTCCGTATCCGTTCTTTTCTTTTTGGGCTGTCTGCCTAAGCTTGAAATGTCGGGACAGGGGCGTTGGAGTGCGAAGAAGCGGGTAGGCCGTCTAGACAATGAGCTGCGAGCTCGCGTTGTTATCTGGCCGCCCCCTGCGACGATCCCGTCTGCGCTGAGAGCGCGTATCCGTAGATGTCGTACGATCCCGTGCACTCCCATTTGCTCACACATTGGAGGTTCACATGCGATCTATCGGCATGGATGTACACAGGAGCTTCGCGCAGGTGGCGATCTTCGAGAATGGTCAGGTGGCAGAAACGCTTCGGGTGGAGATGGAGTATGAGGCTGTTTTGGCTTTCGCTCGAAACTTGCGCAAGACGGACGAGGTTGTGCTGGAAGCTACCGGCAACACAGCGGCGATCGTGCGGCTCCTCTCACCTTTCGTTGCCCGCGTTGTCATTGCCAATCCGATGCAGGTGAAAGCCATTGCACATGCCCGGGTCAAGACTGACAAGGTGGATGCCAGAATTCTTGCCCAGCTTCATGCCGCCGGTTTCTTGCCGGAAGTCTGGGCGGCGGACGACGCAACCCTGAACCTGAGGCGGCTTGTGTGCGAGCGCGCGGCCACCGTGAGGACCATCCGGCGTCTGAAAAGCCGGGTTCAGGCAGTGCTTCATGCCAATCTGATCCCGAAATATGCCGGGCATCTGTTTGGAAACGGTGGCCGTAAATGGTTGTCGAGAGTTCCGCTCCCAAAGACCGAGCGCGATCTGCTGCGCCGGCACCTGGATGAGTTGGACTGGATGAACAAGAAGCTGGAGAAGCTGGAAACGGCCCTGATCCGGATCTCGCTTGATGACCCGAGGGCGCGAAAGCTCATGACGGTTGCCGGCATCAGCTCTGTGATTGCCACGGCTGTGCTGGCCGCGATCGGCGATATCAGCCGGTTTCTGACGCCGGAAAGTCTGGCCAGCTATTTTGGCCTGACCCCACGCGTTCGCCAATCTGGCAACCACCGCCCGATCCACGGACGGATCTCAAAGCAAGGCAACATGACAGCCCGCACGATGCTGGTCGAAGCCGCTTGGGGCGCAGCATCGGCTCCCGGCCCGCTGCGAGCGTTCTTTTTGCGCATCAAGGACCGGAAAGG
>NZ_SMMF01000954.1:0-831 GCF_009711355.1 Roseibium sp. RKSG952
GCAAACGACATGACACCGCAAGAGGCGTAAGCGAAAGCGGCCTGAAAATACTACCTCCGGGCCTTGGCTGGCCCGGAGAATTTCGATCTACTCCGCCATTAAAGGCGTGATTTCAGGTAAGGAAAACCGATGCAGGCGAAGAGTGCATCTCAGTCGCCCCTTCAGGGGGCGGTTAATTTTGTTCGTAGGAACGGAAACGGGTTTCTTGTGTCCGTTGTTGTTGCGGTCGCTGCGCAATTTCTGTCGGAACATTACGGCGCACCAGCGATGTTGATGGCGCTGTTGCTAGGTATCGCGTTTCATTTTCTGGCCGAAGACGATGCCGGAAATTGCAAGGCAGGCATTGATTTCACCGCGCGGACCGTTCTGCGATTTGGTGTGGCACTGCTGGGCGCGCGTATCTCTTTAGAGCTCATGATGAATCTGGGACCTCAGCTGATTGCAGTCGTGGTCGCAGGCGTGTTCCTGACCATCCTGTTTGGACTGCTGGGCGCGCGTCTGCTGGGCCGTGGATGGCGATTTGGTGTTTTGACCGGTGGATCCGTGGCGATCTGTGGTGCCTCTGCAGCGATGGCGATTTCGGCAATCCTGCCCAAAAATGAACATTCCGAACGAAACCTGATCTTTACCGTGTTGTCGGTTACGGTCCTTTCGACGATCGCCATGATCGCCTACCCGATCCTGACCGAAGCTTTTGATTTCGATGCAGAGGTGTCCGGAGTTTTCCTCGGTGGCACGATCCACGACGTGGCGCAGGTTGTCGGAGCTGGTTTCTCGGTTTCGGATGAAGCCGGTGAGGTCGCAACACTTGTGAAACTGATCCGTGTCGCC
>NZ_SMMF01000954.1:926-7546 GCF_009711355.1 Roseibium sp. RKSG952
CGTCGCCACGCTGATTTTGCCGATGAAAGCGGAAAGCGCCCACCAATTCTGCCGATGTTTGTTGTAGGCTTCTTGATCTTTGCAACACTGAACTCGCTCGGATTCATTCCAGCTGCAATCGCAGACGCTATGGCCAGCCTGAGCCGCTGGGCGCTGCTTGTTTCGATCGCTGCGGTTGGCATGAAAACGTCGCTGAAACGCATCCTGGACGTGGGTGGACAAGCGATTGCACTGATTGTGGCCGAAACCATCTTTATCGCACTGTTCGTCCTCATAGGCGTCTATGTAGTGCATATGTGAGTTGGGGCAGGATGCCGATGATAACCATCGAAAGAGTATTCCAAACATATCTGGAGACATCACTATGACAGCACATGTCATCAATCTGTTCGACGAACCTTCAAACCGCAGCGAGCGTCGTCTGGCTGATCTGCCGGAGCGCGTCGTCGACGGCGATCCCTACCACAAGATCGGAATGCATTTCACGAGCCCGGATGGCGCGCTATCTGCAGGGACATGGACGTCAACGCCGGGCAAATGGCATGCATTCACCGACAAGGATGAATACTGCTATATCGTCAAAGGCCATTGCGCACTGATCCATGAAGACGGAACGCGGCAGGACTTTCGCACCGGCGACAGCTTTATGATCCCAAACGGGTTTCGTGGATTTTGGGAAGTGGTGGAAGAAACAACCAAACACTTTGTCATCCGCGACTGCTCCTGAGTGAGTAAGCAGGCTTCAGAACGAGACAAACGTAAATCGCCCCCGTCAAAGACGGGGGCGCAGAAATTAGATCGTGAGTTTTTGCAGATCCGGTTTGTGTAGGAGCGCTCACGATGCTTCGTTCATGCTATTGATTTCTTTCATTATATTCAGATGTACTTGCACATAACTTTGCGTGGTATTTACGCATAATTTTGCACGATTTGCCCAAAAGTTTGCACACTCCCCCTATCGGTGTCCATTTACATGCTTCCGAAAGTCTCTTTGAGTTCTGCGACTTTCTCAGCATCCAGTAGGCGGGTTGGCAGGCCGCGCAAAGCCACTAGCAGCTTGGCCGTTTCTTCCAACTCTTCTGCGGCACAGACAGCTGAGAAGAGGTCCTTTCCCGAAACGACGGGGCCGTGATTGGCCAACAGAACCGCACTATACTTGCCGCCCAGTTCGCGGATCAAATCACCGGACTTCGGGTCGCCCGGCTTTACGTATGGCACCAGTTTAACCGTGCCGACGCGCATCACCACATATGGTGTCAGCGGCGGAATACAGTCATCTGGATTAGTGTCTTCTAGGCACGTCAGTGCGGTCGCCCAAGTCGAGTGCAGATGAACCACGGCGCCAGCCTCTGGCCTTGTCTCATAGAAGGCTTGGTGCAGAAAGACTTCCTTGGTCGGCTTGTCCCCGGAGACATGGTTCCCATCCAAATCAATCTTGGCGATACGCTCCGGATCTATATCTCCCAAGGTCGAATTCGTTGGTGTCATGAGAATCCCGTCATGTAAACGCGCAGAGACATTACCCGCAGTGCCAACGGAAAAGCCACGCGCAAACAGCGAGGCGCACAGCTCGGACATCTGCCGTCGCAGGGCCTGTTCTTCAGAACTCATTTGCCTGCCTCCATCATTCTCAACGCTTTCGAGAAGAAATCTGGAGCGCCAAAGTTTCCAGACTTCAAAGCCAGCGCAATGGGTTCAGATTTCCCAATGCTCAGGACTGGCACGCCCGGGTCGATCTCTGGCCCAATTGACATGGCCGGTGATCCCAGTGCCTCAGAGACGGCTTTGGCAACAGCTCCCGACGTCTCTCCTCCTGCCACCACAAGGCGTTTGTACCCCGTTTCGGCAAGTTCTCGTGCTGTATCTGCAAAGAGATTGTCCAGTTTTTCCGCCACGGCTTCTTGGCCGAATTGACCTTGGATCGCGCGAACATCTTCCGGGCTTCCCGATGAATACACGAGCGGCGCTTGATCCGGATGCGCTTCAAAGAAATCCAGAAGCGATTGCGCGGTCACATCCCCGGAAATCACGCCCGGAACATCAATGGCGAAGGTTGGATGGGATTTCGCATGAATCTCAATCTGCCCGCGGGTCGCACCTGAACAAGAACCCGCAAGGATCGCGGCAGGCCCTGCGATACCAGTGAACGCTCTGCCAGCACTTTTGGATGAAGTCTCTCTCAGGAAGTTTCTTGGTAGACCCAGCGCTATACCCGATCCGCCAGTAATGAGCTTGGCATCCTTTAGAGCTTCGCCCCAGGCCAACAAATCTTCATCCGAAATCGCATCGCCAATCACAAATCGTTCGTCGGCGTTCTGCCAAGCAGCAGCAATCCCCTCTGATCCTTGCTTCACGGCGTTAACTGGCACCAATCCAACCGCTTCTTCGGTCTGATGTTGCAACCAGCGCTTGATGTTCGCATCCGTCATCGGAGTAAGAGGGTGATTTTCCATCCCAGACTCGTGCAAAAGCTTACCGAGCACAAATAGATGACCGTGATAGACCGTGCGTCCCGTTGTCGGAAAGGCCGGGCAGAAAACCACCTTTTGCGCGCCCAGTTCGTTGGCCAACGCTTCCGCAACCGGGCCGATATTTCCTTGCCTAGTGGAATCAAAGGTCGAGCAATACTTGAAGATGAACTGGCGGCACCCTTGATCTTTGAGCCATCGCAGGGCTCGCAGGCTGTCCGCAACAGCTTCTTCGACAGGTGCAGTTCGGCTTTTGAGCGAGATCACACCCGCTTCTATCTCCTCGTCGGCTGGGGTTGTTGGAATACCCGGGAACTGAGCAGTTCGTAATCCACCTTCCGGCTGTACGCCCTTCGCCAATGTGTTCGCAATATCGCTCGCACCAGTGAAGTCGTCCGCTATGACGCCGATCCTCATAGTTTGATGTCCCTGGTTGGCCCAGGATCCAGTCTATGGATATGCGGTGCCGCTCCGACGGGAAAAACTTCTCGCACAAGCGGGTCATGGCCGGGCACGATAAGTCGAGGATGCGAGGCTAACTTCTCGAGTGTCTCGAAACCATCCATCATGTCTTGCAGGTCGACGACGATGGGAAAGGCTTTGCGCGCCATGAAATTCTCGTAATAATGCGAGGCATCAGAGGCGAGTACCATCCACCCGGCCGCCGTTCTTACGCGCACGCATTGCAACCCGCGGGAATGCCCTCCGATGCAGTGCACTGTGACCCCATCTGCAATCTCGGCTTCTCCATCGTAGAACACGACCTTGCCTGAATAGAGACGCTTTACGACCTCGCAGACATGGCCAGCCGTGAAAGGCGCGCGCAAGTGATCCTGGCACATGCATGGACCTGTAGCGAAGGCCATTTCCGCCGACTGCATGTGCAACTTTGCGTTAGGAAACATATGCAGCCCGCCCGCGTGGTCATAGTGAAGATGGGTCACGATGACCTCAGTCACCGCTTCCGGCGCGATGCCTAAGGGTCGCAAAGCCTCGCGAGGGTCCATCGCGATGGGACGACCACGGGCGGCGGCCTCTTCGGTATCGTAACCAGTATCGACCAGGATGACTTCGTTGCCGCGTTTGAGCACCCAAACGAAATAATCCATCGCATGGGGAGCGTCGTGATTATCATCGATGATGAAACTGTCAGCGCGCGTCCGGGCGTTTCGATCCGCGTATTTCACCGCGTGGATTTCCCAATCGTTCATCGGATGACCTCGGAATACTGGTGAACTACCTTGGTGGCGATCATATCAGCCACAGCCGTATCGAAGGACTGAAAATGCACACTTTCTAGGTGGGCAGAGAACGCCGCGCTGTCATCATAAACCTCATAGAGAAAAACTGTCTCAGGATCATCGCCGAGGCAAACGTCAAACTGCTGGCATCCGGCTTCTTCACGCAAAGAGGTTGAAGCGTTTTCGACCATCAGCGGCAAAAAGGTGTCCCGCGTACCGGGCTTGAGAGTGAAAGTGACAGTAACCACAAACATCAGACGGAAAGTCCTTTCAGACGTGAGAAAGCGCGCTTCGCAACAGGCAGTTGGCTTAGGATCAAACCAATGTTGAGCACCAGCAGAATGGCGGCACCAGGTCGTGAAAAGAAGACCGCAAGATCCCCATCCGCCAAGAACAGCGACCGGCGGAAGGTTTCGTCAAACAGGCTGCCCAGAATAACCCCGATAACCAACGGCGCGATTGGGTACTTCATCAGGTTCATGAAGTAGGCAACGGCGCCGACGCCAAGCATCAGGTAGAGATCATTGATACCACCACCGACGCTGAAAGACCCAATTGTTGTCAGAACCATAACGACGGGTAAGAAGATGGTCTGCGGGATGGCAAGTATTTTGATGAATACCCGAGCGGTGAACAGGCCCATCAAGAACATTGTCAGGGAGGCCAGCACTAAAATTGCAACCACGCGCAAAATGATCTCGGGGTCTATCGTGGGGCCTGGGATCACGTTGTTGATCTTGAAGGCCCCCATCAAAGCCGCGGCGGGTGGCGAACCGGGAATGCCCAACACTAAAAGCGGGATTAGCGCACCACCAATACAGGCGTTGTTTGCAGTCTCAGAGCACAGCAGACCTTCCAATGATCCTTTTCCAAACTTGTCGCCCTCGGTAGATACAGTCTTACCGACACCGTAGCTGACCCAACCGGCGACATCTTCGCCAACTCCGGGAAGTGCTCCTACCCCTGTCCCGATCACGCCTGACCGGCCAATGGTGGGCAGATAGCGCCGAATAGAGCGAAGGTTCGGAAGAATGCGGCCTTTCAGGGCCAGAACTTTCCCGGCCTCAACGTGCCTCAAACCGTCAATGATTTGGGGGATCGCAAAGGCCCCCATCAAAACTGGCACGACCTGAAACCCGCTCAACAGGTAAGACCAGCCGAAGGTATAGCGCGGTTCAGACAACAGAGGGTCAAGCCCCACCATGGACATCGCAAGCCCGATCAGACCGGCGATCCATCCCTTAATCACCAGGTCTTCGCTCATCAAAGTGCCAGAAAGCAGAATGCCGAACAAGGCCAGCAGTGCTTTCTCTGGGCTTGCGATGTTCTTTGAAACCAAAAGCAGCGCCCAGACGAAAATCAACAGCGTGATGGTTCCGATAACTGTGCCAATAAAACTGGCCGTCGTGGTCAGCCCTAGTGCTTCGCCCCCTCGACCCGCTTTGGCCAGAGGGTAGCCATCCATGGCCGTCGCCGCGCTGGCTGCCGTGCCCGGAATGTTCAGCAAAATAGACGGGTAAGAGCCGCCATAAATCGCGCCTACATAGGCCCCGAGCAAGGCGATGAGCGAATAGTCCAATGGGATTTTGTTGCCGAAAAATCCCGTCAGGATCGTCACAGCCAGCGTTGCGGTCAGGCCGGGCAATGCGCCAAACGTGATGCCCAGGAACACGGATGCAATCAAATACAGATAGGTCAGCGGGTCCACTGCGAGACCAACGAACGCCGCCCCAAATCCAGCCAGTTGCGATAGGAAAAAGTCCATCCGATCAATCTTTCCATAACGGACGAAGCGTCACGTAGTAGTGGTATTCGATTTGCTTGAAGATCAGCCCGCCGCGTGCAGGCACGTTCTGGCGGAAAACAAAGGCCATCGCACAAACGAGGATGAGCGGGGCAAGTATTGCCACCAATGGAACGAACCGCAAAACGCGTTCGGAAGCTGCTTTGGTCAGCACCAAAAGTGTCAACGCCACCCAAACGGCCAGTGTGAACCAATCATCACCGTGTGCATTCCAATCCGCCCGCGCAGGAAACACGGCGAACGCAAACAAACCGGCGACAACAACTGCGACACAGGCCACCAAAGCACGCCGCGCATGACCTCCGTAGTAGCCGTAAGTCAAAGCTGTAATCAGCAACCCAGAACACAGAATGAAGTCCACTCTGGGGACCAGTCCGACGACATATGCAAGAAGGATCAGGCCGATTGTTGATGCTCGATAGGCTTCCGACTTATCCCATCCGATCCCCAAAGCACTGAGCGCGTTTTGGGCTCCACCTGAACGGATCGAAATAGCCAGCAAAACGAAGGACAAGCCAAGCAATCCACCGAAGATGAACAGCGGTACAATTGCAGCCGAGTTGTACCAATCAGATCCACTTACACCTGCGCGGTTTTCACCCCAAAGCGGGATGTCCGACGTCTTCCAAAGGAAAAAGGTGGAAATTGCTATCAGACCAATCGATGCCCAGAAATCGCGCGCCCGCATGATCAGTGTATCGTCAGGTTTGTCCATTGCCTGCCTCTTGTCGGAAAGGGCGCGATCAGGCGCGCCCTTTCAAAAGTGATCGGATTATGGCTTCTCGATACCCAGCGACGCCGGATCGACGGTCGCTGCGCCCAGATCTTGCAAGGTGTAGGCAAATGTCGCCTCAAGGTTCGCAAACAGCTCCTGAGCTTCTTCGCCGTGTTGACCACCGACATCGTAATTGTTTGCCGCGGCCCATTCAGCGACGGTGTCGGAGGCAATCGCTTGCTCGAAGGCATCACCAAGTGCGGCCTTTACGTCGTCCCCGGCTGAACTGTGAACTGCAAAACCGATGGCCTGTTTGAGCGGTAAATACTGATCGAGACCGTCATAAATGCCAAAGGCAGAAGGCACTGTTGCCCCTGCAATCTGCGCATCTT